>JBQMQB010000302.1:0-3088 GCA_052172715.1 Giesbergeria sp.
GCTCTAACTGCTTTTCACATAACGATTTTCTTGATTTTTAGAAAGCTTAGTCACGCCTAAGCTCTTGATTTCATTGCAAGAAGATGTTGCAGACCCTATGGTGCGAGAGGCTTTCCTGCTACAGTGCAAAAAAGTGGGATTAAGTGGTGAAAAGTGCTGTCATGTGCCGTGTGAGGTGCTGACGACGCGTAAGTACAGTAGGGGTATGGATGGTCTTTCAAGGCGCGTCGTCGCTCAGTCTAGATGCTAAGGGGAGGCTCTCTGTGCCGACCCGGCACCGTGACGTGCTGAGCGCGAACGCCGCAGGCCAGCTCACCATCACCAAACATCCCCACGGCTGCCTGATGGTGTTTCCGCGCCCGGAATGGGAAAAATTCCGCGATCGCATCGCCAATTTGTCTATGGAAGCCCAGTGGTGGAAGCGCATGTTTCTGGGTAACGCGATGGATGTGGATATGGATGGCACCGGCCGGGTGCTGGTTCCGCCGGAGCTGCGCCAAGCGGTGGGCCTGTCCCGTGACGTGCTGTTGCTCGGCATGGGCAAACATTTCGAGCTTTGGGACAAGGCCAAGTACGACGCCGAGGAAGCCAAGGCCGTGCAGGAAGCCATGCCCAACGTGCTCAAGGACTTCTCATTTTGAACCCCATGGCAGAACTTGCCCCACGCCATACCACTGTGCTGTTGGACGAGGCAGTGGATGCCTTGCTGGCCGATGCGTCTGGCCGCAGCGACGGCCTGTGGGTGGACGCTACCTTCGGCAGGGGGGGGCATTCGCGGCGCATCCTCTCGCGATTACCTCCAGGCGCCAGGCTTTTGGCGTTCGACAAAGACCTCGAAGCCATCCAAGAAGCAACGCGCATCGCCGATGCGCGTTTTTCCATTCGACATGAGGGCTTTTCGGGGCTGGCCGAACTGGCGCCGCAGAGCGTGGCCGGAGTACTTCTGGACCTGGGCGTGAGCTCTCCGCAGATCGACTCGCCTGAGCGGGGTTTCAGTTTTCGGTTCGACGGACCACTGGACATGCGCATGGACACCACGCGAGGCCAAAGCGTGGCCGAGTGGTTGTCCGATGCGCCGGTCGAGCAGATTACGGAGGTGATACGTGAATATGGTGAAGAACGGTTTGCTGGCCCCATTGCAAAGGCGATTGTTGCTCGGAGGCAGGAGCGCGGCCCTCTGGCCAGCACCGCAGAACTTGCCGATCTCGTGGCTGGCTCGGTCAAAACCCGCGAAGCAGGCCAGAACCCTGCAACGCGCACATTTCAAGCTTTTCGGATTTTCATCAACGCCGAGCTTGAAGAGCTGCAACAGGCGCTAGAAGCCTGTCTGTCTGTGCTCGAACCCGGCGGGAGGCTGGTTGTCATCAGCTTCCATTCCCTGGAAGATCGAATAGCCAAGCAGTTTATGGCGCTGCACTCCAAAGAGGTGTTCGACCGACGCGCGCCCTTTGCCGCGCCCCGTGCCATGAAGCTCGAAGTGCTGGCGCGTGTGCGCCCCTCTGCGACCGAGGTGGCTGCCAATCCGCGTGCACGCAGCGCCATCATGCGCGTCGCACGGCGCACCGAGGCCTGAGCCGTGTCGCGCTGGAACGTCTTGCTGTTTGTGCTCGTGCTGGGCAGCGCGCTGTACTTGGTGCATACCCAGTACGAGTCGCGCCAGCTCTACACCGCGCTCGATCGCGCCGTGAGCGAGACGCATCAACTCGATACTGAGCACGACCGCCTGCAGGTGGAAAAACGCGCCCAGGCGACGCCACTGCGCGTCGAATCGCTGGCGCGTGGGCAGCTGAAGATGCGCCCGGCAACGCCGGCCATCACCCGATACATCGCCCAGCCAGAGGGCGTGGCGACTGAGCACGCGGCAGCACCTGATGGTGCATCTGTTGCCGCATCCGGAGCGCGCCCATGAGCCGCAGCGTGCGTTACGCCATGAGCCCCCTGCTGGCAAGCAAGACGCCGGTGTGGCGCAGCAAACTCATTGTGGCCATGGTGGCGCTGGGTTTTCTGGGGTTGGGTGCGCGTGCGGCGTATGTGCAAGTGATCGACAACGCCTTCTTTCAGCGGCAGGGTGAAGTGCGTTTTGCACGCACCCTTGAACTGCCGGCCAATCGCGGACGCATTCTCGACCGCAATGGTTTCATTCTGGCTTCTAGCGTGCCTGCGGCCAGCATCTGGGCGATTCCTGAAGACGTGGAGCAGGGCACCCCCGAGGCGCGTGCGCAGCTCAAGCAGCTTGCGGGTCTGCTGGGCATGCCCTATGCAGCGCTCACGGCCAAACTTGCAGACGAAGACAAGACCTTTGTCTGGCTGCAACGCCAGTTGGAATGGGATGTGGGTCAAAAAATCACGGCGCTGAAGATCAAGGGCATCTACCAGCGCAAGGAATATAAGCGTGAGTACCCCGAAGGCGAAGCAGCCGCGCATGTTGTAGGCTTCACCAATGTGGAAGACAAGGGCCAGGAAGGTATGGAGTTGGCCTTCAACGACCTGCTGGCCGGTAAGAGCGGGTCGCGCCGCGTCATCAAGGACCGCATGGGTCGCGTGGTTGAAGGCGTAGGTGAAGATGTGCTGCCGGTGGATGGGCGTGACATGCAGCTTTCGATTGACAGCAAGGTCCAGTTTTTTGCCTACCAGAAGCTGCGGGACCAGGTGATTGCGCAAAAGGCCAAGGCCGGTAGCGTGGTGGTGCTCGACTCGCTCACCGGAGAGGTGCTGGCGCTGGCCAATTTTCCAAGCTACACCCCAGACAAACGCCGCAATTTGAGCGGCGAGCAATTGCGCAACCGCGCGTTGACCGACACCTTCGAGCCCGGCTCCACCATGAAGCCCTTCACCATTGGCCTGGCGCTAGAGACCGGGCGTGTCAAACCGACGACGCTGGTGGATACCACACCAGGGCGGCTCACCATTACTGGCTCAACCATCTCCGATACGCACAACTACGGCGTGCTGACGGTCGAGGGAATCATTCAGAAATCGAGCAACGTGGGCACCACCAAACTTGCCATGCAGATGCCGGCGCGTGAAATGTGGGAAACCTTCTCTGCCGCTGGTTTTGGCCAGAAGCCGCAGATCAGCTTCCCAGGTG
>JBQMQB010000303.1:0-3074 GCA_052172715.1 Giesbergeria sp.
TGGTGTTTACCGGCTCCACGCGCACCGGCCAGGACATCATGCGCCGCGCGGCTGGCAACTTGAAGCGCCTGACGCTGGAGCTGGGCGGCAACGATGCCGGCATTGTTCTGCCCGGCACCGACACAGCGTCAATAGCCGAAGGCCTGTTTGCTACCGCCTTCCTCAACATGGGCCAAACCTGCGCAGCACTCAAGCGCCTGTATGTGCACGAGAGCCAGGTCGACACCGTGGTCGAGCAACTCGCCGCCATAGCCGAACGCCAAGTGCTCGGCGGCGGCATGGAGGCGGGCGTCACCTTTGGCCCAGTACAGAACGCCGCGCAACTGCAGCGCGTGGTGGACTTGGTGGACGATGCCCGTGCGCAGGGCGCACACATCGTTTGCGGCGGCGAGCGGCTGGACCGCCCCGGTTACTTCTATGCGCCCACCATCGTCGCTGGGTTATCGAACGGCACACGCCTGGTGGACGAAGAACAGTTTGGCCCTGTACTCCCCGTCATTGCCTACCGCGATGTCGAAGAAGCCGTAGCCCTGGCCAACGCCAGCAGCATGGGCCTGGGCGGCTCGGTGTGGGGCGACGTGCAGGCCGCATTGGCGCTGGCGCCGCGCCTGGAATGCGGCACCGTCTGGATCAACGGCCACGCAGAAGTGCTGCCGCACTGCCCGTTCGGTGGTTGCAAGATGTCGGGCGTGGGCGTGGAGTTCGGCCTGGATGGTCTGCTCGCCTACACACAGCCGCAACTCCTCAACATCAATTGCTGATGCAAGGCACTAGCGCGATGGACAACTACCTCGCCCTGGTGCGCGCCCAGCCGCTGGCCACGGCCATGCTGCAGTTTGCGGTGCTCGGTACGCTGGGCGATCTGCTCGGATCTTGGCTGGCTGCATGGCGTGTGCACTGGCCGCTGGGCGGCGGCTTGTGGTGGCGCAAGATGTGCAAGTGGGCGCTGTTGGCCGTGCCCATCAAGCTGGCGTTTGTCGGGTTTGCTGGCTTCACCCAGGCGTTGGTGGCGCATGGCTGGCTGCCCGGCGGCATGCCGCTGGCGCAGGCACTGGCCACCTCGCTGGCCATTAACCTGCAGTTTGGTCCGCTGCTGGTGCTGGCCCATCGCTGGCTCAACAACCGCATTAGCGGCACCAAGGGCTGGCAGCACATCGACCGCAGCCTCTGGAGCCTTATTTGGTTCTGGGTGCCCGCCCACGCTATTACCTTTGCCCTACCGCCAGACTGGCGCATCGGTCTGGCGGCGCTGTGGTCGGTGCTGTTGGGGTTGATTTTGGGCATGCACAGCCCGGTGCGCAGTGCCCCGGTTGTGCAAGCGTCCTCACCGTGAGAGGGGACTGTTTGCAGTCTCCGCGCAGGCGCCTGGTATCGCACAAGGTTCCTATTGACCGTCGCCAATTTCCGAACACCCGCAGGATGCGCACTTCCTCTGATTCATCGGTGGGAAGATGACCCTGCAAGTGAAAAGCAGCATAAAAGACAACGCAACAGACAGCCAGTTGCGAGGCTCCACGAACTTGGTTGACCCGCATCGCAGGCAAGCAGGCAAGCCCAAGGCAAGTTGCTCCAGCAGGGCTGCCTGAAGTTCGCCTTGGTCCCGCAAGGCGAACACCTCGCTTGCTGACGGCACGTGCTCGGCTGGCACCAGCACCCTGACGCCGCCGAGCGCAAGTGACAGATGCCAAGCCGCCCAAACGTGGTGCTCGCTGGCGAGGACAGCCGAAATTCCTTCAGACGCCAGAAGCGCGCGACTGACATGGGCATCCCACGGGCTTGTGTGGGTTTCGACAACGACGAACCGGAGCTGTTCTGGCATCCTAAGCCGACCCTTCACACCACCCGATTCCACTCCAGCGCCCGGCTGCGCCAGTGCGCCTCAATCGTCTGCGTGAAGTCCGCTCGCACCAGCTTGGCACGGTTTTCCAGCCAGTCGGCGTTTTCGCGGCGCACCACGATGCCTTCCAAGGGACCCTGGCGGAACTGGCTGTTGTGGGTGTGGACCCACTCACGCAACTGGTCCAGCGTGACCTTGCCCTCGTACAGGCGCGGCACCGGGGTGAAGCCGATCTGGGCGGCCCAGGCGTTGCGGCGGGTGGTGCTCCAAAAGCGCCGCTCGCGGCGGTCGTACACGTCAAACAGCATCCACCAGTCGGGCAGGGTGGCGTAGTCGAGCGAGTGGCGCGCGGCGCACCATTCGCCAAAGGCCACAAGGTGCGGCCCCAGGGCGTCAAACAGTTTGTCTTCGTGCGCAGCGAGCCATGGCCCCAAGCGGGCGAATTGGCCGTGGAAGGGTTGGGGCAGGTACTGGCCGCGGTTTTGCGCGCGCAGCACGCCGTCGGGCGAGACGGAGAAGCCCAGGTTCGCGCCGTCGAGCTTTTCCTCCAGCACCACGGGACCGGAGAGGATGTCGTCGGCATCTTCGGGTGAGAACACCTTGTCGTCGCGCGGCTCGCCAGTGGCCAGCCAGGCAATGTGGGGGGTGTGGGGGAAGCGGAAAAAATCGGGCATAAGTGCCTATTTTGCGCGACGAATGCGCGGGTGTTTCACGTTCCATCGCGCCTGCAGCCAGTCGGGGAGCAGGTTTTCTACCTCCAGGTCCACGGCGCTCAAGGCCTGCTTGCAATCAATCCAATCGGTATCGCTGGCGTTCGTGAGCAGGCAAGGGTGGCCAGCGTCCAAGGCCGCCAGCGCGGCCGCCACCATCTTGCGGTCGGCCAGGTCGGTGACTGCCTCGGCCAGTTCGGGGGCCAGCACGGCGTGGCCATCGGCGTCAAGCGCAATGTCCACCCACACCACTTCGTTGCGGTCGATTTTTTGCATCATCGCCAGCCAGCCGTAGTCTTGGCCAGTGAGCTTGTGCTGGTATTCGCCGCACACGTGCCAGTCGACATCCAGCACCGCATGGCGCGTAGGGTCGGCTTCGAAGGCGTTGAGCCAGTCGAACACCTGCAGGCGCAGGGCAGCCTCTTCCACCGGGGTGGAGTCGGGGCGAAAGCGTGAGCCGTCGTCCGCCGCACTGGCGATGATGAGCACGTTGGTGTCCACCAGGCGCGAGGGCGTCTTGCCCTCAG
>JBQMQB010000304.1:0-3051 GCA_052172715.1 Giesbergeria sp.
CCGCTGATGCGCGCCGTGGCCGAAATGGGCTACGAGTCCATGACCCCCATCCAGGAGCAGGCCATTCCGGTCGTGCTGACAGGCCAGGATGTGATGGGCGCGGCGCAGACCGGCACCGGCAAAACTGCTGCGTTCTCGTTGCCATTGCTGCAGCGCCTGCTCAAGCACGAAAGCAGCTCTACCTCCCCCGCGCGGCATCCAGTGCGCGCCTTGGTGCTCCTGCCCACGCGTGAGCTGGCCGATCAGGTGGCCCAGCAAGTGGCGCTGTACGCCAAGTACACCAAACTGCGCAGCGCCGTGGTGTTTGGCGGCATGGACATGAAGCCGCAGACGCTGGAGCTCAAAAAAGGCGTCGAAATTTTGGTCGCCACACCTGGCCGCCTGCTCGACCACATAGAAGCCAAGAATGCGGTGCTCAACCAGGTCGAATACGTGGTGCTCGACGAAGCCGACCGCATGCTCGACATCGGCTTTCTGCCTGACCTGCAGCGCATCCTGTCGTACCTGCCCAAGCAGCGCACCACACTGCTGTTTTCCGCCACCTTCTCCTCGGAGATCAAGCGCCTGGCTGGCAGCTACCTGCAAAACCCTGTCACCATCGAAGTGGCTCGGCCGAACGAAACGGCCTCGACCGTCGAGCAGCATTTCTATAGCGCCGGCGATGACGACAAGCGACGCGCCATCCACCAGGTGCTCAAGAGCCGGGGTATCAAGCAGGCCTTCATTTTTGTCAACAGCAAGTTAGGCTGTGCGCGCCTCGCACGCAGCCTGGAGCGCGAGGGCCTTAAAACCACTGCGTTACACGGCGACAAGAGCCAGGACGAGCGCCTGAAGGCCCTGGAATCCTTCAAGAGTGGTGAAGTGGATCTTCTGGTCTGTACCGACGTCGCCGCACGCGGCCTTGACATTAAAGATGTGCCGGCAGTCTTCAACTTCGACGTGCCCTTCAACGCCGAAGACTACGTGCACCGCATTGGCCGCACCGGCCGCGCCGGGGCTTCGGGTCTGGCCGTGACTCTGGTGTCTGGCAGCGATGCGCGCCTCGTGGCCGAGATCGAAAAACTGCTCAAGATCAAAATTGAGATTGAAGCGATCGAGTACGACGACGAGCGCCCACAAGGCCGCTTCAACGACGGGCGGCGCGTTTGGCACGAGGGTGAAGAGCGCGCCAGCGCGCCCCGTGCGCCGCGCGGTGAACGCACCGAACGTGCCGAGCGACCTGAGCGTGCGCGCGGCGGCTTCCGGCCGACACCGGTTTCGCGCGATCCGTTTTTCGAAAAACCCTATGAAGCTCCGCAAACCGGGGAGGCTCCCGGCTGGGAGGCCGCGGCAAGGCCAGCACGCAGCGCATCGCCCAATATCAAGTCGAGGCGCAAGGTCGCGGCGCTGTTCAAGGCGCCCGCGCCTGAACCTGCACCAATGCGAGACGATGTGCGCACTCCAGAACCTGCGGAGACGCAGGAAGCTTGATCGCAGTAGAAAACAACCCTTATCGCTTGTTGCATAAGGGGCTGTTGCTATTCCTTGGGTAGTGTTAGCCAGGCTTCTGCGCCTGTGGACAATCCACCTGCAACCATTCGCGCTGCGCCAGGGTGGCGCCAAAGCGCACCGTGCTGAGCTTTCCGCCCCAGACACAGCCCGTATCCAGTCCCAACAGGTCGCTGCGGTCGAGCTTGCCCAGCGTGGACCAATGGCCAAACGCAATGAGCTGGCCCGCCGTGCGCCGTCCCTGCAGCACGAACCAAGGCAGTAGCCCCGGCGGCGGCGCGGTTGCCGATTCGCTGCTATCAAAATCCATGGTGCCATCGGGTGTGCAAAAGCGCAGCCGAGTAAGTGCATTGACGATAGCGCGCAGGCGGTCCATGCCTTGCAAATCCTCGCTCCAACGCGCTGGAGTGTTGCCGTACATGGCCTTTAAAAACTGTGCGAAGTCTGGCGACCGCAACGCGGCCTGCACCTCACCCGCCAGTGCCACGGTCTGCTCGGCGCTCCAGGGTGGAAGGACACCTGCGTGCACCGCCAGTACCGTTTCGCCGCCATGGTGGTACTGGCGCGCCAGAGGTTGGGCGCGCAGCCAATCAAGCAACAGTGCCCGGTCGGGTGCGGCGAGCACAGCGTCCAGCGTGTCGCGACGTGACGGCGCGCGGGCGCTGGCGGCCACTGCCAGCAGGTGCAGATCGTGGTTGCCCAGCAGGCACAGCATTGCGCCGTCTGCTGCCATGCAGCGGCGCAGCACCGCCAGCGAATCGGGACCGCGATTTACCAGGTCGCCCAGCAGCAAGGCGGTGTCGCGGCTGGGGGAGAAGCCAATGTGGGCCAGCAGGCGCTCAAATGCGCCATCGCAGCCTTGCAGGTCGCCAATACAGTAAAGTGCCATAGTCAAATTGCCAACGTCGGATACATGAATTTTCTCCTCATCGCGCTGCTGACCTTGCTCAACGGCGCTTTTGCGATGTCGGAGCTTGCGCTGGCCTCCAGCCGCAAGGCCCGGCTCGTCGCCATGGCGCAGGCCGGCGACAAGGGCGCACAGGCAGCACTGGCGCTGCTTGAGAATCCCACCCAGTTTCTCTCATCGGTGCAAGTGGGCATTACCTCGATCGGCATGATTAACGGCATTCTGGGCGAGGCCGCCTTCAGCGACACCTTGGCGCGCAGCCTGGTGGGTATGGGCATGCCCGAAGGTGCCGCCAGTGTTTCTGCCACTGCCATTGTGGTCACCGTTATCACCTTCATCACCATCGTATTTGGCGAACTGGTGCCCAAGCGCATCGGGCAACTCTACCCAGAACCTGTTGCACGCCTTGTGGCGCGGCCTATGACCTGGGTGGCGCGTGTGGCGCGGCCTTTTGTGCGCTTGCTCTCGCTTTCTACACAAGGTGTCCTCAGCTTACTGCGTGTGGACAACGATGCAGGCCGAGCCGTTACCGAAGAAGAAATCAGCGCCAGTCTGGCTGAAGGGCGTGACGCCGGCGTCATTGAGCACCACGAGCACCAGATGGTGCAGAACGTGTTTCGGCTTGACGACCGGCCGTTGACTTCGATCATGGTGCC
>JBQMQB010000305.1:0-1800 GCA_052172715.1 Giesbergeria sp.
TGCGCAAGACACCGTGGGCACGCGAGAAAGTCGAGAGCCTGTACCTCTTCATGCTGCGCGAGCAGCGCCGCGCGGCGCAATAGACAGAAGCGATCGGGTAGCGGCGCCACTTTGCACTTACGGCGCGTCGTGCTGCCAGTAACGCCGCGCCGCTTCGCGCTCACAGTGCACGCGCTCAGGCACATCCGATTGCCAGGTCGCCGCGCCGCAATGCGCCGTATCGACCACCCGGGCACCATGCTCGCGCAGGCGCTGCACGACCGGGGGAGCCGGATGACCAAAACGGCTGCGGTAGGCTGCTTGCACCAACGCAATTTTTGGTTGCGCCGCGGCGAGAAACACATCGCTGGACGAAGTCTTGCTGCCGTGGTGCGGCACCAGCAGCACATCGGCCGCCAATAGCGCGCCCGCCTCCACGAGAGCCTTCTCTTGTGGCCGCTCGATGTCGCCAGCCAGCAAGGCACTGGCGCCGCTTGCGGCCCGCACGCGCAGCACGCAACTCTGCGCGTTGGGTTTTTCGCCGCGCGCCAGCTCAGCAGGTGCAGCCTGGAACGGATGCAGCACATCGAACTGCACGCCGTCCCAAATCCAGGCCTGCCCCGCGATGCAGGGCGTCCAGGCGCGCAGCGCCAACAATGCCGCCTCACCGGCGATAGAGCCGGTCAATGTGGCCTGCGGCTGCTGCGCCAGCACGGCGGGTGCGCCGCCGGTGTGGTCGCTGTCGCGGTGGCTGAGCATGACGGTATCCACACGCTCACCCAGCGCGCGCAAGAGCGGCACCAGCACGCGATCGCCCGCGTCGCTCGTTAAGCTAAAGCGCGGTCCAGTGTCGTAGAGCAAGGCATGCTGCGCGGTGCGCACCAGGACCGCGTTGCCCTGGCCCACGTCGGCGGCCAGCAGCTCAAAGTGCCCGTGAAGTGGGCGCGGTGCCTGCCAGAACAGCGCCGGCAGCAGCAGCGGCACGGCTGCCAGTCGCAGCGGCCATGGCAGGCGCGCAGCAAGCAACGCCCCCGCAACCACTGCCGCCAATCCAGCCCACAGCGGCGCCGTCGCCACTTCAAACTGGGCCCACGGAAAGGCCGCCAGCCAGCCCAGCCAGGCGCCCAGAAGTTGCACACACCAGGCCGCCAGTTGCCACAGTGGTGCCCACACCACCCCCGCAAATGCGAGCGGCATCACGACCAGCGTGATCCAGGGGATGGCGACGAGGTTGGCCACAAACCCCACCGCAGAGACCTGGCCAAACAGCAGCAAACTGAGCGGCGTGAGCGCTACGGTCACCGCCCACTGCTCACGAACCAAGGCCATGAATCGGGCTGTCTTCCTGGTGCCATCTGTGTTTGCAGCTCTCGGATTGATCGCAAACAACACCCCCACCGCCACAAAGCTCAGCCAGAACCCGGCCTGCCGCAATGCCCACGGGTCGCACAGCACCACTGCCGCGCAGGCCAGCAACCAGACCAGAGGCCAGGGCCAGCGCCGCCCGGCCAGTCTCAGACCGACCACCACGGCCAGCATCAGCACCGTGCGCTGCGCAGGCACACCCCAACCACTGAAAAGCGCGTACAGCGTCGCCAGCAGCACGCCGCCGAGCAAACCAGCGGACGGTGCCGGAAAGGCCAGACACAGCCGCGGTGCGCGGCGCCACAGCGCACCCACCAATTGCGCCGCCAGCCAGGCAAACAGCGTAATGTGCAACCCCGAAATACTGACCAGATGCGCCACACCGGTGGCCCGAAAGACGTTCCAGTCCGAACGGTCGATGGCGTGCTGGTCACCCGTGACCAGCGCCGCCACCAC
>JBQMQB010000305.1:1900-3050 GCA_052172715.1 Giesbergeria sp.
TTGCGGTAGGTCGGCAACGGTCCCGGTGACCACGATGTCTCGCCCTTCTAGCGCTGGGCTAAAAGCTGTGGCGGTGTAGTGCAGGGCGCGCAGGCCACACAGGGCAAACGCGGCCAGCGCCAAGGCCACCGCCAGCCACCACACGGGCGCGGTATGCGCCCTGCGAGCGGGCTGCCAGCGCATTCCCATCCACCCCAGCACACACGCAGCGATGCCCAGAACAGCGTACGCCGCCGCAGTCCACAAGTTCGGCTGCTCAATCTGCAACGCAGAGCCCACCACCACACCCAGAAGTGTCGGCACCAGCCGGCTCGGCCCGCGCTGCGGGATGGCGTGCAAGCCAGACTGCCCTGCTCCCCCATGCTGGCTTGGCGGGTAGGGCAACTCTGGCGGGGGCGGCACGCTCATCGGCAAATGCTACTTCGGCTAGCCACACAGCGGGCAGCACTTTTTGTGCTGTGTACCATTGCCCATTTATCTGCCAAGAGACTGACATGAACGTGTACGACAAACTCCAGGAACTCCAGATCACGCTGCCGCCCATCTCAGTGCCAGCCGCCGCCTATGTGCCCTATGTGCAGACCGGCAAGCTGGTCTTCCTGAGCGGCCATATTGCCCGCAAGGACGGCAAGCCCTGGGTAGGCCAGTTGGGCCGCAACATGGTGACCGAAGAAGGAAAGGCTGCGGCGCGCGCCATCGCTGTCGACCTGATGGGTACGCTGCAGGCCGCAGCCGGCGGCGACCTGAACCGTGTGAAGCGCATTGTGAAAGTGATGAGCCTGGTCAACTCGACCGGTGACTTCACCGAGCAGCACCTGGTGACCAACGGTGCCAGCGAACTACTGGGCCAGGTGTTCGGCGAAGCTGGTGTGCACGCACGCAGCGCTTTCGGGGTGGCCCAGATTCCCATGGGCGCTTGCGTGGAAATCGAGCTGATTGCCGAACTGGATTGAACCTGAAAACGTGCGGCCTCAAGCCGCACGCCGCATCAAAACGACTCCCAGTCGCCCTCACTGCTCGGTGCCGCTTTGGCGGCAGTCACTGACGCCGAGGACCGCAATGCGGGCCGCGCCGAAGATGCGGGAGTGCGCAAATTCGCAGGCGTTGCAGCGTTGAGGCGTGGCGGCACTGCCTTGCCGACTGCAGGCGC
>JBQMQB010000306.1:0-3048 GCA_052172715.1 Giesbergeria sp.
CGATGGATCCACTGCTCCCACGGCCTTGGCGGCAAGCCCGTCGTTCTCGGCTGACCGCTGGCGCCGCTCAGCAACTGGCGCTTGGTGCGCTGCAGGCGCGCGAACCTCCGCACGGTCGGCGTTGATGGGCTGTGACTCGCGGGAACCTGAACGGGCACCACCCTGGTTGAGGACCGGAGCAGACTCCGCTTGCGGGGTGGAACTCGCCCCCTTGGTCAACGCCTTCGCCGTGTTGGACTTCGCTGTTTCCCATGTGTTCGCGGTTGCCGGTAGTGTCTGTGCGCCGGGTGTGGCTGCGGGCGCAGGCAATGCCGTGTGCGGCGGTGCAGCGGCCGGTGCTTCGGCGCGGCGCTGGCCGTAGGCGATTTCTTGCTCTTCCTGTGTGCCGCGTTCGAACTGCAGCATCAGCAGCCCGGTCACGCTCACCAGTGCCACGGTCGCCAGAGCGGAGATTTTCCAGCGTGGTGCATTGGCGGCGGTGCGGCGGGTAGTGCGGACTGGATCTGTTGCGGGCGGGTTGTCGGCAGCCACTGCGGCGGCGGCCAGCATCTGCGCATGTGCCCGCACGGCGCCGCGAACATGCGCGCCGGGGCGGGCGGCGTCGTGTTCGTTGGCTTCGCGGTAGCGTTTGATCAGCCCGTCGTCCTGCGCGCTCATGCAAACTCCTGTAGCAGTTGGCGAAGGCTGGCCTTGGCATAACGCAGGCGGCTCTTGGCGGTTTCAAAATTGACGCCGGTGGCCTCGGCAATGTCTTGCACGCTGAGGTCGCCCTCGGCCTGCAGCAAAAAGGCTTCGCGCTGCTGGGCTGGCAACTGCTCCACCGCAGCGATCAGCGCAGTGGCCTGCTCGCGTGACTGCAACTGCCGCACCGGGCCAAAGCCTGAGTCGGCGGCCAGCGTGTTGGCCAAGCTGCGCTCGTTACCGTTGTCGTCATGCGCATCCAGGCTGGTATGGTTTTTGGCGGTGCGCAAATAGTCCACCAGTCGGTTGTGCGCAAGGGTGAAGAGCCAAGTCCGAAACTTTGCCTTGACCTCGTAGCTGCGGGCATTGCGCGCCACGGCAAACCAGACGTCCTGCAGCAGATCATCGGCCACGGCTTGCACCTGCACACTGCGAAGCACAAAGCGCCATACCGCCAGCTCATGTCGGCTGTAAAGCGCATCAAAAGCGCCCATGTCGCCACCGGAAAACCGCAGCATCAGCGCCTCGTCGGTGTCGTCAGAAGGCGGGGCGCTTGGCATCAATCCATTATGCGCAACCAAAACCGGATGGCGGCGAGCCACCCGCAGCAGCAGATCAACCCAAGCCGCACCTCGCGCACGACGAAGCGCATGGCGAAAGGCGGATTGGAATTGAAGTGCGCATCTCAGTTCCTTGGAGGGTCGGGAACATAGGACAACGCGTCCGACTGCGGGAAAGCGCGGGGCGACAGCTGCGGGGCCGGCTCACGAATCACGCCAGCGGCAATGAGATTTTCACGGCTGTCGTATCGGATGCTGATGATTTCGTTGGGCTGGGCCTGTAAGCGGTTGAAAGTGGTTTGGCTGACGACCGAGGTTTCGCGCTGGCCGTGGGCAGTCCCCAGCGTGGGGGCGGGCGCTGCCTTGGCCAGATTGCCTCTGAGAGTGGCGCTGTCCTGGCGCTCAGCCTCCGGTGCGCGCGAGGCGGCGGCCTCTGCCGACTGGCCCGATGCGCGCGGGCTGAGGGCTTCAGGGGCAGACGGCGCAGGCGCTGCGCTAGAGGCGGGCGCCTCGTCACGCAGACGGTCCGCTGAGTCTCTGGTTTGGTCACTGCGGTCATCCGGCGACGGCATTTCGCGGCGCTGCACTGAGGGGTAAACAGAGGGCGGCGGCTGTTCTTCACGGAACAGCGCCACGCCGATCACGCCGACATTGGCGACGCGGCCGGTGCGGCCTGCATAGGAATTGTGGGCGCTGGAGAACTCAAAGGCAGCGATCTCGTTGCTGCTCTTGCGCCAGCCTGTGATCTGGTAGCGCTCGTGTGGCGAGAACACATAGCCGCGCTGGTCCCAGGCGGCGGTTTCGCCGGTGAGCACATTGACCCCATCCACCGACGGCACGGCCATCACGCGCTGGCCCAAGCGGTTGCGCACAGCGATGGCATAGCGCGCACCAGGGCGGCCTGCCACCCAGTATTCGCCCTTGGCGTAGTGCACAGGCAGGGTGGCGCCAGTGTCACGGTCCACGATGGTGACGTCGGCCAGGCGACCGATGGCATGGGCTGGCAGGCTGGTCATCGTGAGCAGCACGAACAGCGCAGAAAGTGCGGGAAGTGCCGTCAGGGCGCGAAAGGTAGGTGAACCGGGTTTCATGGCAGCTCCATCAAAGTGTTGGTGCTAACTGAAACGAACGGCACGGCCGAACGGGGTTAAGCGGCGTTAAAAAAATCGAAAACTCATCCGGGTCTCAACTTTTGGCGCGACTTGCCGCCGATGTTGCTGTCCATTGAGATGCGACTGCCTGGGTACTGATACGGGTTTGGCTCGCAGCGACCCCATCAGCCCAAGGCAGGCCCCGCTGCAGCCAAAGAAACCACGGGCCCCGGGCTGAGCATGGCGAGGCAAAAGGGCTGCACACAGGCAGCGCGTGCAAGGTACGGGCAGCCCAAGGTGTCGCACAGGCCCTGCCTGGTCTGCGCGTTGTGCCGGGCACGCTCTTCGTCGCCGGGCACTTGCCCACTCGCCTGCAGCTGGGCCAGTTGTAGCCAAGGGTCCAGGCGGGCCAGCATCATGTCGCGGCCATACACAGCGGCCGCCAGCGGTGGCTGAAAATCCAGCACCAGCAAGGCGCTGGTGCGCGCGGCTGCTGGCTCTGATCCCTGCAACACCAGCGCCAGCACGGCAGACTGCAAGCCCTGCGCTGTGCCGGTGTACGGCACTTGCAAGGGCCCTTGCGGCACCAGCCCCGTGGTCGCCACGTGGGCAGCCTGCGCAGCCAGCCAAGGCACGGGCACCCGCAAGGTCACGGCCAGGCCACGCGGCCCGTCAGGGGTTTGCACGGTGCCCTGGCGCACCAGCCATGTTTGCAG
>JBQMQB010000307.1:0-3041 GCA_052172715.1 Giesbergeria sp.
GATGGTTAAGGTCGCCAACTCGTTCTTGGTACTCTGGAGTGTAATCATCTGCCTTTGGTACTTTCAGACGACAGGTGTCGCCGGCAATTCTGGCACTAGGACCGCTGGGCAAAACGCGCGACAAAATTAGGAAGTCGGCATCGTTGTCAATGGCTAACAAATTTTCCAGCGGGGATTTTTCGACGCTGCCTTCACTGTGCGCGGGAAAGGCTTTCAGCATGAGACGAATCGCCTGACGCGCTTGCCCGGCATCACCGCGCCACTGTGCCTTGCCCCACGCCAAGTCTGCTACCTGTTTGCGTAAATTCTCTGGCCACTCGGCACGAAGAGCCGTTTCCATCAAGGCTGAATTCGGCAATTCATAATTGAGGACCCAATTGGCGTCGTAGTCCCAGTTAGACAATTGAGAAGTTTTTATGTCGGGCGAAGCCGCCATTAACGTATCGCGGTCGAGCGTCGTACCTTCCACACGAACGGCGTCGCTCCAAAATTCTTTGAGGCTATGGGCAAACTGCATGCGGTATTCGTGGACCCGATTGCGTGCTGAATTGTCTATTGCCACTTCGGGGCGTTTCAGCAATGCCTCCGCCAGAGGCAGTGCCTCGTCTTTTCCAGCCAAGCGGACCCGTTGCAGCATAAAAGTGGCAATGCCTGGGTTCTCAGTTGGCACGGCAGCCAGCGCCTTGAGCAAACGGGGAAGGTGCGCATCGCCTCGCTCAGCAAATACGGCGGCGCTGAACAACCAAGCGTACTGCATCGGTTGATTTTCAAAACGTGTTAGCGACTCTTCACTCCACTGGGTGCGCAAGCAACGGGTATGGTTTCGAATCTCAACCGCGGTGTGGAGGGAGTCACGTTTCTTCTCTGCACCAAGCGCCTTGCATACGGCACCCCTTGGATCTGTTCCAGCTGTCAAGCCAGCCATCCATTCACCCATTGGTTCACTCGGACGGTATTGGCGATGCAGGTGAAGATAATCTTCAGCCGCGCGTCGAAACGCGGAGGCTTTAAGCTCTGGCCGATACAGTAGGCTGGCAAGCTCACGAAACCGCGTCGCCGGATCAAGCCGCGCGGACACCAGTGACTGCAAATCTTCCAGACGACTAATTTCCTCAACGTTGCCGGTTGGGCGTGCCAAGTCAAGTGCCTTCGTCACTTCGGCGCGCAGCCGGCGCCCTTCGCGTTGGCGATAGCTTTCAACCTCACTCGGGGCCTTTTCGCAGTCTTCAGAAGCGCAGGACGGACTAGAAGGATCGCTGACTTCCGGCCAAATCTGAATGGACCGCAGTTTTGCGCGCAACGCCAAATAGTGCCCCAAAGAACGCCAGGGGGAGGCAGCATCTGTTGCGACAGCGTCAAATGCCAGCGCGGCCTCGGCATAATGCCCTTCGTAAAACAGAGCGGACGCACGCTGGTAGGCGCGGTCTTTAATGAGGAGCGGCGGTGCGTCTTTCGGCGCATCAGCCAAAGCCATGTCAGGCAGCAAGACAGACTGGACATACAGCGCATTGGGCTGTTGATTGGGCCCCAATTCATCGCGCCGAAAATAGTTCGGACCAAGCTGGCAGCGGGCAAATACCTGGTGCTGCCCCTTAATCCAGTCTCTTAGGGCTGCACTGTCAGTGCCCCAAGCTTGTTGCCGTGCGATAAGCGTGGTGCGAGCTTGTTCCCACGCACCCGCTGGACAGTTGATGAACGTCTCCCAACGGTCTTTG
The DNA here is from genome assembly GCA_052172715.1 of Giesbergeria sp. Lineage (GTDB taxonomy): Bacteria > Pseudomonadota > Gammaproteobacteria > Burkholderiales > Burkholderiaceae_C > Simplicispira. Next base: position 1,716 of record JBQMQB010000307.1, read on the forward strand.
GACCACGGCGCAGCCGCCGAATCGCCAAGCGCCTTACCCGGATACAGCCCAGGCGCTGCCGATTTGGCCATTGCATCCCATTGACCCATTGCTGTGGACAAGGCATTGTCTTGGAAATTCTGACTAGGTTTTTTCTCCACAAAATAGTCAAGCCCTCCAACCGGCAGCTGCAGACCGTTCATTCGGAACCACACCAGCAACAACGGCTTGCGCCACCATGTTTCTTCCACCACTCCCAATGGTTGATCAATTAGATTATCAAGTGGGCGTGGCGGTCCCCATGCGGCATTAAAGTCTGGAGCATACGGCCCATCCTGCCCAGAGGCGAGCACTGCAACCGGTGTCAGTGACAGCGTTAAGAAGAACACGAAACCGAGACGGCGATAGGTTGTACTCATAAATGTTTGATTTTTTGAAAACATGGAGATGGAATTGGATGCACTGATTCAGTGCCACACGCCAATTAATTTTGTTGTGCGTTCCAAAGGCGCGCGGATTTACGACCAATAAACACATAGCGACGCCCAGGCAATGCCACCGGCCATGGCGGCTCATCGTCTGCAACGCCGTACGCACCTGTGCAGCGCGGATCGATTGCACCGGCCTTGGTACGCCGCTCAAACTCGGGACGGCGTGATCGAAGTCGAAAATACATCGGAACAATTTCGTCAACGGGGGCATTGGCAAGCCAGCGGTCACCGTGGCACCAACTTGCCAGGGCAGTGACTGACAGTTGAACCCCTGCTGGCAGCGAGGTGTGAATAGACTGCACCGTTTGCAGCCAAAAACTTCTTTGTGACTTCTTCACTTCAAAATCAAGTTGCACCCAGGCAGAGCGGCCAAATGCCACAGTATCGAGCACCGCATTTCGGATTGCATCTCGCTGGGCCAGCGTGGCCTCGAAAGGAGTTCCGGGATCTATTTCGACGTGGACCACGGGCAATACGAATGCACTAGCGGGCAGGGGCAACGCATTGCGGCGAGCAATTCGCGTCGCACGGTCACCCGACAAAATAATGTGGGTGACTACCAAAGCGGCTCCCGCGTGCGGGGCAAGTGGCGGCAATTGACCACTTGGTCGATCCCACATCCACCACATTTCTGCTGGTGGCGTAGAGGCATAAGAAGTGCAGCAGCCACACAGTGCAAGCGCCGCCAGAATACTCTTCACAAGAAGTGCCTCCATTTTTCGCTATTTTTTTGGAGGAATATAGCCTCATGGAACCAAGGCCGCGAATCTCCCGAAAGTCGTTCAAAGCAATTCATCTAGATGTCGCATCCCGGACGATCATAAGGTCGCTTGTTAAACAAATGCGGATGAGTTTG
>JBQMQB010000308.1:0-3038 GCA_052172715.1 Giesbergeria sp.
CCAGAGCTGGCCAACCTGGACAGGGTCATGGACCTGTGGTTCACACGTATGCGGGTGCTGGGCGTTGCCCAAGCGTTGACGCAGCGGTTTGTGGAATCTGGGTCAGCCAACTGGTGCTATGGGCTGGGCGTCACGCTCGGTGATGGTGACGAGATCATGGACCGACTGGAACTCTCCGCCGCTGAGCGGGCCAGCTTTCCGAGCGAAGCCCTGGAGTCACTCTCGACCCGGTACTACGAGCGCGCCATGCTGCGGTTTGAAGCCTTCTTTTCCACAGGAGAAGGCAATGTGCGTGACGGTGACATTCATGTCTACGCCATGAACTGCAACAACCTGGCCGGTGTGTACCGGTATTCGGAGCATGTTGAGAAGGCACTGGATCTCTATACAAAAGGCTTCGATGCCAGCCCGTTTGCCGAACTGCTGGATGGTGCCATGCACTGCCAGAACCAACTTGAGCGCTACCCTGAACACGTGCAAGCTGCCGAGCGGCTGTGGCACTACTCGATAGAAGAAGGCTACGGCCGCCATAAGCCCAGCGCGTACTTTGGCGGCGTTGCTTGGTCTCTGCAGCACCTGGGGCGCAGCGCCGAGATTGAAATCTGGCTCGATCGCCTGCGCCAGGCTCGGCAAGAGCTGGACAACGACGATCGCCAAGGCCTGTCGGATCTTTGGGGCAGCGAAGCGGCGCTTCTGGAGTATTTGCACGCCCACAAAGCAGGCGACAGCGTGGCACGCATGAACGCCATACACGACGACCTGGTCCGCGTGGGTGACACCTGGGCGTTGACGCGGCTGGGGCAGTGCTTCACGGTTGCTGGTGAACCCCAAAAGGCGCTGCCTTTGTTCGAGCGCGCCGTGGCTGCCTACAACGCTGAGCAGTACGGCGAGGACATGCTCAAAAGGGCCCAAGCCGCCGCCGTAGCCGCACACATCGCCATCCGCAAGCAAAAGCCTTTTTGGCGTCGTTGGTTGTGAACACAGTTACCGATATGCAATCTCCTGGCGTGGGTCTGACTTCTGGCGCGCGTGACATGGCCAACGCACCCGCCATCAAGGCCGCCATTGCCAGCCGCAGTGCTGAGCGCGGCGACAGCGCCGATATTCAGAAATGGTTGGCCAGCCACTTTTTCCGCTATGTGGTGGGCCACCTGCAGGCCGACGCACCGGCCATGGTGCGCATCGATACCTTGGCAACCGCACAGCAGAAGTTGGGCGGCAGTATTCCAGACTGGATTGATCGCCGTTTAAAAGACAGCGGCAAGCATGGCAGTCCCGATGCGCCGATCTGGTGGATCGACCCCGACTCGCGCGCCGTGCAAGAGGTGGAGCATCGCCTGGTTGAATTTTTGTCCACGCGCGCCGACACGCCGCTCGAAGGCAAGCTAATGCGGGTCAACGCCTTGCAAGCGTTGGCTCAGTGGGCGGCTGAGCACCAAGCGATGGAGGCGCGCCAGTTGTCGGGTTGGCGCACACACCAGCCCGAGGCTGTGCAGGTGGTGTGGCAGGGTGCAGATGGTGAGTTCGTAGAGATGCTGCCCAAATCGCCCCAGCTGCGCGAAGAACTGGCTTTCGAGAGCCAGTGCATGCGCCACTGCGTGGGGCAGTTTGGCAACCGTCGCAAATTGACCGGTGGTTACGGCGAGCACTATGCGGCCTCATGCGAGCAAGGGCGCATGCGGCTGTTCAGCTACCGCACGGGCCAGTCGCAACCGCGCATCACCCTCAGTGCCGTCGTCAAGGAAGACGGGCAGCTCGAAATCGAGCAAATCAAGGGCAAGCAAAACCGCCCACCTGTGGACAAATACCACGCCGATGTGCTGGCATTTTTGCAATCGCTGCCCACCACCGAGGACACACCCAACGATGCGCTGACGATTGGCCTTGTGCGCCTGCCGAGCGGCTGGATGCGCGCGGCTGACATTGCCAGCGAGCCCGATCAGTTGGCCCTGTTTGCGCGCCACCCGGAGAAGCTGGCGCTCGTGGCAGCCCCGAGCCCGCTGGTGCAATGGCTGGCGCTGGCGCACACGCCGCAGCAGGTCAACGCCCCGGTGGGCAGCGATCTGGCCGCCGTGCAGGCACTTGCGGGCATTGAGCGGCTTGGTACAGCCGCCCAGGGGATCTGATGAACATCATTGTTGCCGCCATTTTCTTTTGGTTGCTGGGCAGACTCATCTCATGGATGCTGCGCCCCTGGCGCAGACGCCGGGCCTTGCGCAAGAAAACCGGCCGTGTGGTCGACTACCGCCTTACCGCCGAACGCAACCGTGCGCTGGCGCTTGCGCATCCCATGGCCTTTCAGGCGATGGAAGGTGGCTTTGCCGACCGGCCTATGAAAGTGCTTGACGACAGCCACGTGCAGCTGCTGCGCCCACTCACGCTGCACCACTTTGGTTTGCGCACGGATTTGTCGGAGTCGGCCATTCATGAACAGTTGCCGCAGTTGGTCAAGACCCGCTGGTTCAGCCAGGATTTAGACCAGCTCATCCCTGGCGACCAACCGCGCGACGCGATGGCTTTTGCCTGCGCACGGGCCGCTTTTTTTGTGCGCAGCGCCGCTTTGTTGGGCTGGATCGATGAGAGCCTGCAGTGGAAAATCCTGCAGCTCAACGCCGGGCGCGCCAAAGACTGCTTTTCGGACTGGCAAGACTTCGGGCGCGCTTACGCGCGAGGCCGTAACCAATGGGTGGGCGCTGGCCGTAGCGATGCGCTGGGTCAACGCATCAGCGAACCCGATCTGAACAAGTGGCTCAAATCCGGCTGGCACCCTTGGAAAAAATGGCGCTGGATTGGGGTGGCCTGACGGTAGAGGAATGCGGTTGCTGAGGTTTCAAAATGAGCGCGAGAGCGCGGAAAAGTACGCTTTTTCATCTTGAAAGAGGGCGGTTCAGGTGAGGCGCTTAGGTGCCTCACGTTGGCATCGCACCGAGGAAAAATACATGAGCACCCACAACAGTGACGTTCTGCGCGATGAAGCATTGGATGCTTTTTTGGACGACGTAGTTGCCGTCGGTCGGGGTGAAGGCATCCAACCCGAC
>JBQMQB010000309.1:0-3029 GCA_052172715.1 Giesbergeria sp.
CCGGGCTAAAGGTTCGTAGCCGCCAGCACTTCGCTCATGTCGGTCAGACCTTGCAGCACTTTGTCGATGCCGTCTTGGCGCAGGGTGCGCATGCCTGCGGCCAATGCCGAATGCCGAATTTCGGTGGCCGGTGAGCGGTGACGGATGTGCTGGCGGATGGTCTCGTCGCTGAGCATCAGCTCGTGAATGCCCAGGCGTCCGTGGTAGCCATCCTGCTCACATTTTTCGCAGCCGCCGCGGCGCCACAGCGACAGACTGCCATCTGGCTTGCCGTAGCTTGCACGCCAGCGATCAATTTGCGCCGCGCGCGCCTCGGCGCTGCAGTCGGCCGTGCTGGCGAGGTACTGCTCGGCCAGCTCATCTTGTTCCGCTGCGCTCAGCGGCTGCGGCTGGCGGCAGGCGGTGCATAGGCGGCGCACCAGCCGTTGCGCCAAGATGGCCAGCAGTGAATCGGAAAAGTTGAACGGGTCGAGCCCAATCTCCAGCAGGCGCGCAATACTCTCAGGCGCTGAGTTGGTGTGCAGGGTGGAGAGCACCAGATGGCCAGTGAGCGAGGCTTCGATGGCGATGCGTGCGGTTTCCTCGTCGCGCATCTCGCCGATCATGATGACGTCCGGGTCGGCGCGCAGAAAGGTGCGCATGGCAGCAGCAAAGGTCCAGCCGATGCGCGGGTTCATCTGCACCTGGCGCAGGCCCGCTTGGGTAATTTCAATCGGGTCTTCGGCGGTCCAGATCTTGCGCGTCGGGGTGTTGATGTCGCTGATGACAGAATGCAGCGTCGTCGTTTTGCCGCAGCCTGTAGGGCCGCACACCAGCACCAGGCCATAGCTTTTTTGTACCACTTGGCGCAGCGAGACCAAGTTCGCTGGGCTCAGGCCTATGCCGTCGAGCGGCAGGGGCTTGGCGCCCGACAGCAGGCGCAGCACCACATCTTGCAGGCCGCGCGAAGTGGGAACGGTGACCACGCGCAGCTCCACCGGTGATCCGCCAAAACGGGAAAAATCGATCTTTCCGTCCTGTGGCTTGCGGTGTTCGGAAATGTCCATGCTGGCCATGATCTTGATGCGCGCGACCATCGCAAAGCGAAAGCGTGAGGGAAGCTCCAGATAGGGCCGCAGCTCACCGTCTATCCGAAAGCGCACGCGCACCGGTTGCGGCGGCGGTTGGGTTTCGATGTGGATGTCAGATGCGCGCTGGGCGATGGCTTCGGAAATAAGCGAGTTGATCAAGCGCACCAGCGTGTTGTCTGATTCGTTCACCACCTCGCCGGTTTCGATATCGCTGTCGGACTGCGTGCTGACCAAGGCGCCTGCAAGCTCTTGCGCCGTAGCACGCGCGTTGGTCTCGGCTGATTTGCCCACTGCCGGATGCACTGCGTAGGCCTTGGCGATGGCCGGTGCCAGTGTGCCTGGCGCAGCACTCAAGGCAATCAGCCGACGCTGCGTTAAAAAGCGCAGCTCATCGAGAAGGACGCGGTCGCGCGGATCGGCCATCAGCAGGACCAATGCGTCGTCGCGTGCCAGCAGAGGCAGTACGGACTCGCGTTCGGCAATCTGGCGGGGCACCAAAGCGAGCGCTGTCTCATCAGGATGCAGCATGCCGGGGTGCACCACGTAGTCGCCCAGCCATGCGGCAATCACCTGGCGCAGCTGGTCCTGCGTGACGTTGCCCAACCCGACCAGGATCTGACCGATCAGCCGGTGCTCGCCGCGCTCGCGTTCATCACGCTGCAGCTGCAGCGCATCGGCAAGCGCCGCTGCACGCACCATGCCTGCGTTGACCAGCGCTTCACCCAGATGCCTAGCGGAGCCGACGACCGGATGCGGCGAGCTGACGAGGTGCCACAAGGCGTCGTTGCTCAGAGGCTCGAAATGCGCGCTGGGTGGCTGCGTGTCGGGGCGGGACGCTGTGGAAAGTGGGGTCATGGAAGCTCAGCAGAAGAATGGGGCCTGGCAACGAGTTGACACTTTTGGTTACAGCGACAGATCGTAGTCGATAGTCAGCGGTGCGTGGTCGGAATATCGTTGGGCCTTGTAAATGCTGGCCGTGCGCGCAAGCTGAGCGATGGCGGGAGTTGCCAGGTGGTAGTCGAGCCGCCAGCCTACGTTGTTGGCCCAGGCTTGGCCGCGGTTGCTCCACCAGGTGTAGGCTTCTCCCGTGGTTTCTGGGTGGAGCAGGCGATAAACGTCCACCAGACCCCCATTTGTATCAGTTGTGTGCAACACTTTTGTCATCCAAGCGCGTTCTTCTGGCAAAAATCCGCTGTTCTTCTGGTTGCTGCGCCAATTTTTCAAGTCAATCTGTTGGTGGGCGATGTTGAGGTCGCCGCACACAATGAATTCGCGCTCACCTCGGCAGCGCATCAGGTGTGGGTGGAACTGTTCCAGAAAACGAAATTTCGCCTGCTGACGCTCGTCCCCGGAGGAGCCGCTTGGAAAATAGGCGCTGATGATGGAGAGCTTGCGTGCCGGCGTATCGAAACGCAGCTCCACAGTGCGGCCTTCGGCATCGAATTCTTCCGAGCCATAACCAATGCGCACCTCGCTGGGCTCGTGGCGGGTGTAGACGCCCACGCCGGAGTAGCCCTTCTTCTGGGCGAAGTGAAAATGTCCGTTTAGGCCTGCCAGCTGCTCAAAACGCCCTGCCACGTCCGATTGTTGTGCCTTGACCTCTTGCACACAAATACAATCTACTTGTACGGTGCGCAGCCATTCTTCTAGCCCCTTGGTCGTGGCTGAGCGGATTCCGTTGAGATTGAGGCTGGTGAGTTTGAACAAGGAGTTTCCCATGTCGAAGGTGGATGCCACGCCCGCACGTGCGGATGATATGGCGCAGGAGTTTGTGCGCTTCGCCGTCGAAACAGGGGTGCTCGGGTTCGGCGAATTTGAGACCAAGGCGGGCCGTATGAGCCCGTATTTCTTTAATGCCGGCCTGTTCAACGACGGCGCCGCACTCGGGCGGCTGGCCCAATTCTATGCAAGCGCCCTGATCGCCAGCGGTATCGAGTTCGACATGGTGTTCGGGCCTGC
>JBQMQB010000310.1:0-3018 GCA_052172715.1 Giesbergeria sp.
GCCATGGCGCCCGCCTGCACCACCAGCTCGGCCGCCTCGGGAATGGTCATGAAATAGCGCGTCACTTCGGGGTGGGTGAGCGTGATGGGCCCACCCGCAGCAATCTGCCGCCGAAACAGCGGCACCACTGAGCCCGAAGACCCCAGCACATTGCCGAATCGAACAATGGAAAAACAGGTAGCAGGCGGCTCCCCGTCGCTCTGTGGCTGCAACGCGGCCAGCGCCTGCACCACCAGCTCTGCCAGGCGTTTGCTGGCGCCCATGATGTTGGTGGGCCGCACCGCCTTGTCGGTGCTGATGAGTACGAAGCTCTGCACCCCGTGCTGCACCGCAGCGCGCGCACAAGCCAGCGTACCCCACACATTGTTGCGAATACCCTCTACCGGGTTGTGCTCTACCAGCGGCACATGCTTGTAAGCGGCGGCGTGGTACACGGTGTGCGGTCGCCAGCTGGCCATGATGGAACTTATGCGTGCTTCGTTCTGCGCCGAGCCCAGCAGCGCCACCAGCTCGGGTTTGCCCAACTCGGCGCCCAACGGGCTAGCCAGTAACTCTTCAAGCTCGCTGTGAATTTGGTAGAGCGAAAACTCGTTCATCTCGACCAGCACCAGGCAGGCGGGCACGCACTTAAGTATCTGGCGGCACAGCTCGCTGCCAATGGAGCCACCGGCGCCCGTCACCAGCACCACCTTGTCGCGCACATTGCGGTTGAGCAATGTGTCATTGGGCAGCACCGGGTCGCGCCCCAGGATGTCGGCAATGTCGAGCTCCTGCACATCCTTGAGCGAGACGCTGCCCGAAGCCAGCTCAGACACCCCTGGAAGCGTGCGCACATGCACCGGATGCGGGCGCATGCGCAGCAAAATAGCGTTCCGCTCTTTGCGCCCCAGCGAGGGAATGGCCAGCAGCACGTGGCCCACATGCTCGCGCGCAATGAGGGTGTCGAGTGCGTCAGGCGCGTACACCCGCATGCCGTCCACCGTGTTGCCGTGCAAGCGAGCGTCGTCGTCTACAAAGCCCACCACGCGCTGCTCACGGCCATTGCGCAGGGCGCTGGCCAACTGCCGCCCGGCGGAGCCCGCACCGTAGATCAGTACGCCGGGAAGGCTGCGGGTATTCAGCAAGCGGCGGTACAAATCGCCCAGAAAGAACCGCACCCCCACGCGGCTGATACCCACCATGAGGAACATCAGCAGCGGCTGGACAATGCCCACGGAGCGCGGCACGCCCGGCACGCTTACCACCGCGAACACCAGTGCATACAGCACGCTGTAGGCCGTCATGGCACGGATCATGCTTAGCATCGCATTCCAACCCGCGTGCCGGAAGATGGCCCGGTACAGCCCGAAATAGGCAAACAGCGGCAGCGCAAGCCCAATCGCCCCCACCACGGCCGGACTGTAGGCAGAGCTCCAGGCGATCCAATGCTCCAGCCGCAGGCAGAGCGCCAGCCAGACCGTGAAACCGCAAAGAAAGGCATCGTGCGCCACCGCAATGACCCGCTTGACAGACCGCGGCATGGCCAACAACCAAAGAGAGATGGAATTGGTGCGCATTTTTACTAGCGCCCGTCCAATACGGCTGCGCGTCTGCTGCTCACTAGGGCTGCACCCGAAGCGCCCTGTCGCTGCACCCGCCTTGGCGGCGACAACAGCAGGCCCACACACAACCCCAGCGAATCGGCCACCCAGTCGCCCAGCGAAGCACTGCGGCCTGGAATGTACGCCTGCAACCATTCCGTCACCACCCCCAGCAGCAGCAGGCCAACCAATGCATACCAACGGTGGCGGGGCAACCGCCAGCTGCACGCAGCCAGCCAGCCCAACAGCGCGAATAAGCTCGCGTGTACGAGTTTGTCGGAGTACGCGCTGGCGTCCATGGCGTCAAGCGCAGCCGCCATGGGCAGCCACGACGCGGCCCACACCTTGGCGGCGAGCACGGCATCGGCAGGGGCCAAAAGGCAGACCAACGTAACGAGAAGCGCCAGCACAAACAGCGTGCGCAAAAGAGCCAGCGGGGCGACAGACAAACGCCTCATGCCGCCTTGCTCCCCACTTCAGACAGCACCTGGCGAATGACATCGCAACTGCGATGCACCTCGGCTGCCGTCAGCGTGGGGTGCACGAGAAACATCAGGCTTGTCTCGCCCAGCTCCCGCGCCACGGGCAGGCGCTCTGCCGGGCGCCAGCCCGTGCCATCGAAAGCTTTCTCCAGATACACCTCGGAGCACGAGCCCTGGTAGCAGGGCACGCCCAGGGAGCTGATGGCGTCCACAATGCGGTCACGACTCCAGCCCGGTGCCAGCGCCTCGGGCTGCACATACACATAGCACTTGTACTGCGCATGCACACTGCCCGGCGCGTGGGCCATGGCAGCGGCAAAGTCGGGCACGCGCACGCAATCGAAATCCTTGCAGGCGGCCCAAATCGCCTCGGCATTGGCGCTGCGCTGCGATGTCCAATGCGCCATGCGGCGCAACTGGATGCGGCCCACTGCCGCCTGCACCTCCAGCATGCGCCAGTTGGTGCCAAAGCCCTCAATTACCCAGCGGAAACCCAGCGGGTGATCGCGCTCGTACACGGCAGCGTAGCTTTTGCCATGGTCTTTGTAGGCCCACATGGCGCGCCACAAGGCTTCGTCATTTGTGGTGACCATACCGCCTTCACCGGCGGTGGTCATGATCTTGTCCTGACAAAAGCTCCAGGCCCCTATATGGCCAATACTGCCCACACTGCGACCTTTGTACTGCGCGCCGTGGGCCTGGGCGCAGTCTTCCACCACTGTGAATCCATGCTGCGCTGCCAGCGCCATGATCGGGTCCATGTCGCAGGGCCAGCCCGCCAAGTGCACGCAGATGACCGCCTTGGTGCGCGGCGAGAGCACCTGGGCAATGGTAGTAGCCGACAGATTGCCCGAATCTGCCTCGACATCGGCAAACACCGGCGTGGCCCCCGCATTGACCACGCACGACACGCTGGCCATGAAGGTGCGCGGCGTGACCACCACCTCGTCGCCCGG
>JBQMQB010000311.1:0-1694 GCA_052172715.1 Giesbergeria sp.
CCCTGCGCCAGTTCGCAGCCTAGACCGAGCAGCATCTCTCCGTGCTCTAGGGTTTCCACACCTTCGGCAATCACCTCACGGCGAAAGGCGTTTGCGAGGCCGATCACGCCCTGCACGATGGACAGGTCGTCGGCGTCGGCCAGAATGTCGCGTACAAAACTCTGGTCAATTTTGATGACCTGGGCGGGCAGCCGACGCATATACGTGAGCGAGGAGAAACCGGTTCCGAAATCGTCCAGCGCAAAGCGCACCCCCATGGCTTGGCAGCGGAGCATCAGGTCGGATATCTTTCCCATGTCGGCCAAGGCGCTGCTCTCCAAAATTTCAAGTTCCAGGCACTCAGGGGCGACATCGGGTTGGGCGCGCAGCAATTGCTCCAGGCGCAATGCAAAGTCTTCTTCCAACAATTGGTAAGCGCTTACATTGACGCTTACTTTGATCATCAGCCCTTGCGCGTGCCAGCACGACATCTGCGCCAAGGCTGTGGCGATCACCCATTCGCCAACAAACGTAGCCAGCACGTGGTTTTCAATCGCGGGCAGGAACAGCATGGGCGCCAAGAGGCCGCGCTCAGGGTGTTGCCAACGAATCAGCGCTTCCGCGCCCACCACCTCACCGGAGCGTAGGTTCACCTTGGGCTGGTAGTACAGCTCAAATTCGCCGCGCTCAAGTGCGGTGCGAATCTCATCAAGGTTTTGACGCAGGCTCGCTTGTGCCGCATCGTGCGCCACATCAAACACGGCCATTCGGTTCTTACCGCCTTGTTTCGCCTGGTACATGGCGTGGTCGGCGTGGCGCAGCAGCTGTTCGCCATCGACTGCATCGCGCGGGTAGAGCGTGACGCCGACACTGGCCGACAGTTGCAGGGTCTTTCCGCCCAGCGCCACGGGCTCGTTGGCTGCAAGTAGTAGGCGCTGCACCACGGGCTTGAAATCTTGTGCCTGGTCGAGGTCTGCCATCACGACGACAAATTCGTCGCCGCCAATGCGTGCCAGGGTGTCGCCGTCGCGCAGGGCCTCGGCCATGCGGCGGGCCAAGGCAATCAGCAGTTCGTCGCCTACTGCATGGCCATGCTGGTCGTTGATGGCCTTGAAACCGTCGAGGTCGAGAAACGCCAGCGCCAACGACGAAGCGTTGCGCTGGCACCGCGCCATGCATTGGCGCAAGCGATCAAACAACAGAACGCGGTTGGGTAGTTCGGTGAGCACATCGAAGTGGGCAATGCTTTCGAGCCGCTGCTCGGTCTCGCGTGCCTGTGTGACATCGCTAAAAACAGCCACGTAATGCTGCAACACCCCGACGTCATCGCGCACTGCGCTAATGGTCACCACTTCCAGAAACAGCGAACCGTCCTTGCGCCGGTTCCAGATTTCACCGGACCAATGGCCGTGTTTGCTGATGGTCTTCCACATGGCGCCATAAAACTCGGGCGATTGCCGCCCCGACTGCAGCACGCGTGGGTTCTTTCCGATGATTTCTTCGCGCGAATACCCTGTGATGCGTGTGAAGGCCTGGTTCACATCGATGATTTTTCCCGAGGGGTCGGTGATGCTGATTCCCTCGCGTGCATGCGTGAAGACGGTCGCGGCCACCTGGAGGTCTTCGTGCTGCCCGCCCGTGCGGCACTCCTGGTAAGACCCCACAAGCCGCTGCGCCTGGCCTTGCGGCGTGCGACCGTGCACCGTGGCACGAAA
>JBQMQB010000311.1:1794-3003 GCA_052172715.1 Giesbergeria sp.
TGACGCAGCACATCGCCGAGCTGGCCGGTCAGCTCGCGCAGCTGGGACATCTGCGAAGTGGATGCGCTAAACATGTTCGCTGCGGGCCAGGCCGTCTCCTAATGAATCGTCCCTTTTTTGCGGGCGCGTGGTCAGCCTGCCCATTTATTGTGGACTCCATGTCCCTGAAATGCGGCACACTCGTGCCCCACCCAATGCTTGCAGGAGCCCCTTCGTGAAACAAAGTGCAGCGCGCGCCGTCCGGAGTGTGGCATGGATTTGAAACCTCTGGTTACTTTGCTCGCCATCGTCAATCCGTTGGCCATCGTCCCATTTTTTATCCACTATACGCAAGGTTTCTCGGAAGCTCAGCGCAAGCGCACCATCCGCACGGCAGCTTTCAGTGCTTTTTGCGTCATTGCTGCCTGCGCTCTTTTGGGGCTGCAGATTCTGGAGTTTTTCAATATTTCGCTGCAGAGCTTCCAGGTGGGTGGCGGCATGCTGCTGCTCATCAGCGCTATGAACATGCTCAACGCGCAGCCGGCCGAAGCCAAGACCCACACCCACGAGCTGGAAGAAGGCGCCGAAAAGGCGGCTGCGGGTGCCAGCATTGCGGTGGTGCCGCTGACCATTCCGCTGCTGACCGGCCCAGCCAGCATGTCCACCGTGGTGATTTATGCAGACCGCGCGCAGACTTTCTGGCAACACGCGGCCCTGGTGGGCTATGGCGTGGTGATCGCCGCTGCGACGTTTGCGTGCTTTTCGCTGGCCGACCCAATTGCGCGCGTGCTGGGAAAAACGGGCATCAATGTGATGACGCGCCTGATGGGGCTGATTCTGGCCGCTCTGGCTGTGGAGGTGATGGCCGAGGGGCTGGGCAAGCTGTTCCCGGTGCTGGCGCACTAATCCCGACCATGGCACCCCTGCGTGTGCTGCTGCTCGAAGACGACCCGGCCATCGCCCGGACCGTGGCCTATGCGCTGGAGCGCGAAGGCCTGCACACCACGCACAGCCAGCTGCTGCGCGATGCCCGCAGCCAATGGAGCACCGGGGGCTTCGACTTGCTGGTGCTCGATGTGGGCCTGCCCGACGGAAGCGGCCTGGACCTGTGCCGCGAAGTGCGCACCGCCGGCAACACCCCGGTGCTGATGCTGAGCGCGCGCGGCGAGGAGCTCGACCGCGTGCTGGGCCTGGAGCTGGGCGCCGACGACTACCTGGCCAAACCTTTCA
>JBQMQB010000312.1:0-2999 GCA_052172715.1 Giesbergeria sp.
TGAGCCGCAGCACATCGGGCGGGGTGCCGCGCGCTTCGAGATCTGCGTTGTACATGGGGATGTCAAGCTCGCCCAGCTCCAGCAGGGTGACCTCGCTGCCTGCGGCCTTGGCCATGCCTGCTGCCTCACGGGCCAGGCGGCGGTTGAACGATTGCTGGCGGGTGCTGCCCGCGAAGACGAGTGTTTTCATGGCCGCGATTGGAGCACAGGGCGGGCAAATGGTCCTCGCAGCCGATGAATGCACTTGGTCTGTTTACGGCATCTAACCCAGCGGGTGAGGGTGTTTCACGTGGAACATTCGGGTCAGTGAGATGCGGATAGGGCGCCCACAGACACCGCAGGCCCAAAGTGGGAAAATCGCAGGTTAGCCCGCAGCTTGCATTCCAAGCCATGCGGTGCAGTTCTGAACAGTGGGGCCGCAAGGTCCCGGAGCGTTTCCTATGTTGTACCCCCAAGAGTTTGATGTGATTGTGGTCGGTGGTGGCCACGCCGGAACCGAGGCCGCGCTCGCCGCCGCGCGCATGGGCGCGAGCACGCTGCTGCTCACGCACAACATCGAGACCTTGGGGCAGATGAGCTGCAACCCCTCTATTGGTGGCATTGGCAAGGGCCATCTGGTGAAAGAGGTGGATGCACTGGGTGGCGCCATGGCACTGGCGACCGATGAAGCGGGCATACAGTTTCGCATTCTCAACAGCTCCAAAGGCCCAGCTGTGCGTGCCACCCGCGCCCAGGCCGACCGCGTGCTCTACAAGGCGGCCATTCGCCGCATGGTCGAGAACCAGCCGAATTTGTGGCTGTTCCAGCAAGCGGTGGACGACCTGATGGTGGAGGGCGACCGGGTAGTGGGCGCTGTGACGCAAGTGGGCGTGCGGTTCCGTGGCCGCACCGTCGTGCTTACCGCAGGCACTTTCCTGGATGGAAAAATTCATGTGGGTCTGAACAGTTACGCCGCAGGGCGCGCCGGCGACCCGCCGGCAGTCAGCCTCTCGTCGCGTCTCAAGGAGCTGCAGTTGCCGCAGGCGCGCCTCAAGACCGGTACGCCACCTCGGCTCGATGGGCGCAGCATTGATTTCTCGAAATGCCAGGAGCAACCCGGCGATGGCATGCCTGGCGGCATTGACGAGGGGCACTTGCCGGTGTTCAGCTTCATGGGCAATGCGGCCATGCACCCACGGCAGATGCCCTGCTGGATTACGCACACCAATACGCGCACGCACGACATTATTCGCAGCGGCTTTGACAGAAGCCCCATGTTCACTGGAAAGATCGAGGGAGTAGGGCCTCGCTACTGCCCGAGCGTGGAAGACAAGATCAACCGGTTCGCGGGCAAAGACAGCCACCAGATCTTCCTGGAGCCCGAGGGCCTGAGCACGCACGAGTTTTACCCCAACGGTATCAGCACCAGTTTGCCGTTCGACATTCAGCTTGCCCTGGTGCGCACAATGGTCGGGCTTGAAAATGCGCACATCTTGCGGCCTGGCTATGCCATTGAGTACGACTACTTTGACCCGCGTTCGCTCAAGAGCAGTTTCGAAACGCGCCAGATTTCCGGGCTCTATTTCGCAGGGCAGATCAATGGAACCACCGGCTACGAAGAGGCCGCCGCGCAGGGGCTGTTTGCGGGAACGAATGCGGCGCTGGCTTGCCGGGGCGATTCGCCCTGGCTACCAGGGCGCGACGAGGCCTATCTTGGCGTGCTGGTAGACGACCTCATCACCCAAGGCGTGACCGAACCCTACCGCATGTTCACCAGCCGCGCTGAGTTCCGCCTGCAGCTGCGCGAAGACAACGCCGACCTGCGGCTGACGGAAACCGGCCGCCGTCTTGGGCTGGTGGACGATGCGCGCTGGGGTTCGTTTTGCCGCAAACGCGATGCGGTGGCGCGCGAAACCGAGCGCCTTAAGGCGACTTGGGTAAACCCGCGCAACCTGGTCTCCAGTGAGTCGGAGCGCGTGCTGGGCAAGGCTATTGATCACGAATACAACCTGTTTGAATTGCTGCGCAGGCCCGATGTGTCGTACCCGAACCTGATGACCATGGACGGCGACCGTTTCGCCTGCGCCGATGTTTCACGTGAAACACTGGCCGAACTCTGGGAGCCGGTACTCGAGCAGGTGGAGATCGCGGCCAAATATTCTGGCTACATCGAGCGCCAGAAGGATGAGGTGGAACGTGCTGCGCACTTCGAGCAGCTGCGTCTGCCAGCGGCGTTGGACTACCTGCAAGTCACTGCGCTGAGCATCGAGGCACGGCAAACTCTCGCGCGGTATCGCCCTGAAACGCTGGGCCAAGCGTCACGCATTCCGGGCATCACGCCGGCGAGCATCTCGCTGCTGTTGGTGCATTTGAGAAAGGGCGGGCTGAAGGACTTGGTGCTTGCCGACAGCGGGGCGCAGGTATGAGCGAGGCACTGCGCGCCGGGCTGGAGCAGGGCGCTTGCGCGTTGGGCTTGAATCTGACTGAGATACAGATTGGTCAGTTGCTCAACTTTCTCACGCTGCTGCAAAAGTGGAACCGGGTTTACAACCTCACCGCGGTGCGCGAGCCTGGCGAGATGCTCACGCACCATCTGCTCGACAGCTTGGCCGCCGTGCCAGCGCTTGAGCGCCAGCTTGCCGCGCAAGGCGCAGTCGCTTCAGCGCGCCTGCTTGATGTGGGCTCTGGCGGCGGTCTGCCCGGCGTGGTGTTTGCCATCTGCCTGCCGCAGTTGCAGGTGCATTGCGTAGACACGGTGGCCAAGAAGGCGGCGTTCATTCAGCAGGTCGCGGCGACTCTGCGCTTGGCGCAACTGCATGGGGTACATGCACGGGTGGAGTCGCTCCCTGGACCGTTTGACATTGTCAGTAGCCGCGCTTTTGCTTCGCTGCACGACTTCACGCAATGGTCGCGTGCGGCACTGGCACCGCACGGTGTGTGGCTGGCCATGAAGGGCAAGCTGCCGCAGGAAGAGATGGTGCAGCTGCCGCCCGATGTGCAGGTGTTTCACGTGGAACAAC
>JBQMQB010000313.1:0-2998 GCA_052172715.1 Giesbergeria sp.
CTCGCCAGGTTTTTTTGCGACTGCCTGTAACCTTGGGGCCCCAGCCAACGAATACCTGCACGAACCTGTCATGGAAATCGAAGAGCGATTGCGCGCGCTGTTGTTGCAAGGCCTTGCCGGCGATGCGAAGGCCTATGCGCGATTTCTTTCCGTGCTCAGCAGCCACCTGCGTGCGTTTCTGCGCCGCAGGCTCGCCCAATGGCCCGATGAAGTGGAGGATCTGGTGCAGGAGACTTTGCTCGCGGTGCACCACCAGCGCCATACCTACCGCGCCGACTTCCCGGTCACGGCGTGGGCGCATGCCATTGCGCGCTACAAGCTGGTCGACTGGTTTCGCGCCCACGCGCTGCGCGGTGCACGCCATGTGCCGCTGGACGATGCGGGCGATTTGTTTTCGACACAGGACGGCGATGCCGCTGAGGCACGGCGTGACTTGGCGGTGCTGCTGGAGGGATTGCCCGACAAGCAGCGCTTGCCGATCCAGCACGTCAAGCTCGAAGGGCTTTCGGTGGTGGAAACGGCGCGCTTGACAGGCCTTTCCGAGTCGGCGGTGAAAGTGGGCGTGCACCGGGGGCTCAAGGCCTTGGCGGCGCGCATCAGGGGAGCGCTATGAAGACCGATGAACTGATTGGGCTACTGGCCGCCGGTGCGCAGCCGGTAGCGCCATACGCACTGGAGCGGCGCTTTGCGCTTGCCAGTTTTCTTGGCTTGCTGGCTGCTGCGGTCTTCATGGTGGTCCTGTATGGCGTGCGGCCCGATCTGGGGTTGGCCATGCTCTTGCCCATGTTTTGGCTGAAATTTGGTTTTGCTGCGGCACTGGCGGCAGCGGCGGTACTGGCACTCTTGCGGCTTGCGCGCCCCGGCATGTCGGCGGGCTACGCCCTGGCCTTGGTGGCGCTGCCGCCTCTTCTGTTGTGGTCGCTGGCGCTGGTGGTCCTGGCAGGTGCGGCGCCGCAAGAGCGTGTGGCCATGGTGATGGGCGATACCTGGCGCAGCTGCGCCGCGGACATCGCGCTGTTGTCGCTGCCGGTTTTTGCTGCGGTCCTGTGGGGCCTGCGCCGCGCTGCACCTACGCGCCTGCGCTTGACGGGAGCGTGTGCAGGCCTGCTGGCCGGCTCCCTGGCGACGCTGGCCTACTCGCTGCACTGCGCGGAGATGCGGCTGCCGTTTTTGGCTGTCTGGTACGTGCTGGGTATCGCGTTGCCCGCGGCACTGGGGGCGCTGATCGGCCCGCGCGCGCTTCGCTGGTAGTGTTGGGCGCCGCTCAGGCAGTGGCGATGGCACGCACCCGCGCCGCGTGAATCTGCTCGCCCACCTGTACTCCCTTGAGGCCGCGCGCTGCAGCCTCGGCGGCCACAGGCGCGGTGTCTACGGCGCGTGCCGCTGCCAAGGCGCTGAGCAGTCGAGTGCGTTGCGGGTACGCTGATTCCTCCAAACCCAACCGCCCGCGCGCATCGCATTCGCAGGCCAGCAGCACATCTTCAAAGCGCGCCGGTTGGCGGATTGCGTCGCAGCGCTCCAACAAACGCAGCACCGCAGCGGGTGCCAGTTCGCCGCTGCGGTGGATGTTGCCGTGCTCGCGGGCCACCACATCGGCCAGTTCGCGGCAGTCGGTGGGCACGCGCAGGCGCTGGCACACGCCCTTGAGCAGATCGGCACTGCGCTGCTCGTGGCCGGTATGGCGCGGCAGCACGTCGGCCGGCGTGGTGCCCTTGCCCAAGTCGTGCGTCAGGCAGGCGAAGCGCACGCCAAGCGGTGCCTGAAGTCGCGCGGCCATGTCGAGCACCATCATCAGGTGCACGCCTGTATCCACCTCGGGGTGGTAATCGGCCCGCTGCGGAACGCCCCACAGCCGTTCGGCCTCAGGCAGCAGCACGGCCAGCGCACCGCAGGCCCGCAGCACCTCGAACATGCGCGAAGGCTTTTCTTCCATCAGGCCGCGTGCAAGCTCCTGCCACACCCGCTCGGGAACCAGGTGGTCGGCATCACCCGCCTGCACCATTTGGCGCATGAGGCGCATGGTTTCGGGCGCTACGGAAAAATCGGTGAAGCGTGCGGCAAAACGTGCCACGCGCAGGATGCGCACCGGGTCTTCGCGGAAGGCGCCGGTCACGTGGCGCAGCAGGCGCGCCTGCAGGTCGCGCTGGCCGCCGTAAGGGTCCACCACCACGCCCGTTTTGGCCCAGTCGGTGTTGGCAGCAATGGCATTGATGGTCAGATCACGCCGCGCCAGGTCTTCTTCCAGCGTCACGTCGGGCGCGGTATGCACCACAAAACCCCGGTAGCCCGGTGCGCTGCTCCGCTCAGTGCGCGCCAGGGCGTATTCCTCGTGCGTTTTGGGATGCAGGAATACCGGGAAATCACGCCCCACGGGCACGAAGCCCTGGGCGAGCATTTGTTCGGGTGTGGCGCCCACCACCACCCAGTCGCGGTCGCTGACGGGCAGGCCTAACAGGCGGTCGCGTACGGCGCCGCCGACCATATAGATTTGCATAGCGGTGAGTTTAGGACAGCGCCCGTACCGGCGTGGCTGACCGTATAGTGGACGGCCTCCCTACGAGGCAGTTTGCTGGAGTTTTGAACTATGTCCCTGTCGTCCTCACTCACCATTGCCCAATTGAACCCCGATGGCAGCGTCCCCATTCCCGTTGCATCGGACGCAGCGGCTAACGCTGCCGCTGCCGCTGCCGCATTGCAGCGCGAGGCACGGTGTGAGGCTTTGCAGGCCCAGGCAGACGCCCTGCAGGAACTTCTGAACAAGCCCCTGAATGAAATTTTGGCCGATCGAGAAAAAGCGTTGGAGGCTGCCGCAGCATGGGATGCCTTTGGCGCCATGTGGGTGCTCTCACAGCGCGCCATGCGCCGCGTGGCCATGGATTTGGCGGCCCAGCACGGCGTGGACGAGGCAGACGTGATAGCCCGCGCCATGGCGCATGCGAACGCGGTGCTCAATGGCGACGGCGAAGACCTGGACGGCAGCATTGCGCCTGCGCAGATG
>JBQMQB010000314.1:0-2997 GCA_052172715.1 Giesbergeria sp.
ACGACCTCGCGCTGAACGCCGAGCAGGTCTCGGGCGTGCGCGCCGAGCGCGAAATCCCGGTGGTCTGGGCGGTCGCCAAGGGCTCGATGCTCAACAAGGTCATTTTGGTGCCGCTGGCGCTTGCCATCAGCGCGTTTGCACCCTGGGCCGTAACGCCGTTGTTGATGGTCGGCGGCGCTTTTCTGTGTTTTG
Organism: Giesbergeria sp.; assembly: GCA_052172715.1. Taxonomy (GTDB): domain Bacteria; phylum Pseudomonadota; class Gammaproteobacteria; order Burkholderiales; family Burkholderiaceae_C; genus Simplicispira. The sequence continues at coordinate 193 of JBQMQB010000314.1, forward strand.
AGGGCGCTGAAAAGCTGGCCCACCGTTTTTTGCACAGCCCGCATGCAGATGCCGTGGAGCATGAGAGCCGCGTGCGCGCCAATGTCGATCCACAGATCGACCTGGTAGCGTTCGAGAAGCAGAAGGTCAAGGGCGCCGTGCGCACCGACTTCATCCTCTCAGCCGAAATCGTCACCATCGCCTTGGGGACGGTCGCCAACGCACCCTTTGCCCAGCGCGTGGCGGTGCTGTCGGCGATTGCGGTCGTCATGACGGTGGGGGTGTATGGCCTGGTCGCTGGCATCGTCAAGCTCGACGACCTGGGCCTGTGGCTCAGCAAGAAATCCAGCGCTGCGGCGCAGCAAATAGGTGCGTGGATTGTGCGTGCGGCCCCTTGGCTGATGAAATCACTCTCCGTGGTGGGCACCGTCGCCATGTTCCTCGTCGGCGGCGGCATTTTGGTGCACGGCGTGCATGCGCTGGCGCAGGGTATCGACTCTCTCGCCGCGCGCATGGCCATTGGGCCGCTGGCCTCGCTGTGGGACACGCTGGCCGAGCAGACGATGAATGCCGGGGTTGGCGTGCTGGCCGGGGTGGTGGTGCTGCTCTGCGTGACCATGTTCCAACGTTTGCGGGCGCGTTGAATAGAGCATTGCAGGCACGCGCATCGAATGCGGTGCGCAGTGCAAGCCACAGGCTCTATGGGGCAATGGCTTACAAAGGGAATGGGCGGCACGCGTCAAAATGGTTCGCTTGCCCTGTAGATGGTGTGCTTGCCAAGCCCACTCCCGTGTCCGCAGGCCTTTCATTGCGCCAGCGGCACTGCCGAGAAAGCCCCGTCTGCCCATGCTCAAACCCCGCCACGCTGACATCATCCAGGGCTTGCGCGACGCGCCGGCACGCATTTCTCCAAAATACTTTTACGACGAGCGCGGCTCCGAGCTGTTTGACGCCATCACGCGCGTGCCCGAGTACTACCCGACGCGTACCGAGCACGGCATTTTGCGCGAGCACGGGGCCGACATTGCCCGTGCCGTTGGTCCTGGCAGCACGCTGATCGAGCCCGGCGCTGGCAGTTGCCAGAAGGCCGCTGTGCTGTGCGAACTGCTGGCTCCGCGCTGCTTTGTCGGGGTCGATATCTCGGTGGATTATTTGGCTGCTGCCGTGGAGCGGGTGGGCGCGCGGTTTCCTGGCATGGCAGCCTTTGCGGTTGGCGGCGACATCACGCGCGGCATTCACCTGCCTGCCCAGGTGCCGACAGAAAAATGCCTGGTGTTCTACCCCGGCTCGTCCATCGGCAACTTCGACCCGCAGCAGGCGCTGGCGCTCTTGCGCCAGATGCGCGCCTTGGCCGGCGACGGCGGCGGCCTGTTGATTGGCATCGACCTGCCCAAAGACGTCGCCGTGCTGGAGGCCGCATACGACGATTCCCAAGGCGTGACGGCAGAGTTCAACCTGAATGCCTTGGCGCATCTCAACCGGCTGATTGGCAGCGACTTCGCGTTGGACGACTGGCAGCACCGGGCCTTCTTCAACGCCGAGGATTCGCGCATCGAGATGCACCTGGAGGCGCGCAGCCCCGTGCGTGTGCGGTGGGCTGGCGGCGAGCGTGCCTTTGCGGCTGGCGAGCGCATCCACACCGAAAACAGCTACAAATACCCTCTGGAGGTGTTCTGCGATTTGCTGGCGCAGGCAGGTTTCTCGCGCTCCCGCGTGTGGAGCGATGCGCGCGGCTGGTTTGCCGTAGTCCACGCCCAGCCGTGAAAGCAGTCGTATGAACGAACTCGCCTCCCGATTCATGGCGGTGCGGCGCCGCAGCGCCGTCTTGATTGAGCCACTCTCAGCCGAAGACTGCTGCGCCCAATCCATGCCCGACGCCAGCCCGGCCAAGTGGCACCTCGCGCACACCACCTGGTTCTTTGAAACCTTTGTGCTCGAACCGCATGAAGCAGGGTTCCAGCCGTTTCACCCGGCGTTTCGGGTGCTGTTCAACTCGTACTACAACGGTGTGGGCGCCAAGCACCCGCGCCCGCAGCGCGGCCTGCTGACACGCCCGGCGCTCGTTGAGGTGCTCGCTTACCGTGCCAACGTGGACGAGCGCATGCGGGCTTTGCTGGCGCAGCAAGGGGGCAACGCCGCGCTACAGACCTTGGTGGAGCTGGGTCTGCAGCACGAGCAGCAACACCAGGAATTGCTGCTGACCGATGTGCTGCATCTGCTCTCCTGCAACCCCACCGCGCCGGTCTACCGCAATGCTCCCTCTGCGGCAAAGGCGTTAGCAGCACCGCCCGCACTGAACTGGGTGGAATGCGCGGGTGGCTTGGTGGACGTCGGCCAAGCTGGCACCGGTTTTTGCTTTGACAACGAGCTGCCGCGCCACACCACCTACCTGGCGCTCTACGCTCTGGGCGAGCGGCTGGTGAACCAGGGCGAGTTCGCTGCCTTCATCGCCGACGGCGGGTACGCCAGGCCCGAACTTTGGCTTGCCGAGGGCTGGGACTGGCTGGCGGCGCAGCACATCACGCACCCGTTGTATTGGCGAGCGGCCGAGGAGGGCGGTTGGAACCAGTTTGGCCTGCACGGCGAGCAGCCGCTCATGCCACACGCCCCGGTGGCGCAGCTGTCGTACTTCGAAGCCGATGCCTACGCGCGTTGGGCTGGCGCCCGTCTGCCCACAGAGGCCGAGTGGGAAGCGGCTGCAGCCCCGCTGGCGTCTGCCGTGCTGGCCCAGGCCAGTGCGCCGCGCGCCCGAATTGAGCCGCAGGCGGCACCCGGCGACGGCCTGCGCGAGCTGTTTGGCGAAGTCTGGCAGTGGACGCAATCGAG
>JBQMQB010000315.1:0-2987 GCA_052172715.1 Giesbergeria sp.
TGGGCGTTTGCGCTTACCTGGAAAGCGAGCGCGCCAAGCACCAGTGCAGAAGTGAGCCAGGTTGTGCGTGAAATCGTCATTGAGTGTCTCCTGATAGCAAATACCAATGTTTGTATTCTTGCACCGAATACGGCGAATCACGAGCAGGTTTTCAAGCCATACCCTGATGGCGGAGCAAGGCGTCCAGGCTGGGTTCTCGGCCACGAAAGGCTTTGAACGATTCCATAGCCGGTCGGCTGCCACCTGCTTCCAGAATGGCTTCGCGATAGCGCCTGCCAGTCTCGGGGTTGGGCAGGCCGTCGGCACCTGCGGATTCTTCGAAGGCTGCGTAGGCGTCGGCGCTAAGCACCTCGGCCCACTTGTAGCTGTAGTACCCTGCGGCATAGCCACCGGCAAAGATGTGGCTGAACGTGTGCGCCGTGCGGCTGAAGGCCGGCGGTTGCAGCACGGCAACCTCGGCGCGCACCAGGTCCAGCAGGGGCATGAAATCCTGCGCCGGGTCGTGCTCTGTGTGCAGCAGCATGTCGAACAAGGCGAACTCAATCTGGCGCAGCGTCTGCATACCGCTTTGGAAATTCTTGGCGGCGATCATCTTGACAAACAGTTCGCGGGGCAGTGGCGCGCCGGTGTCGGTGTGCGCCGTCATGTGGCGCAGCACGTCCCACTCCCAGCAGAAGTTCTCCATGAACTGGCTGGGCAGTTCGACGGCATCCCACTCTACGCCGCCGATGCCTGAGACGTCGCGCTCATTGACCTGCGTCAGCATGTGGTGCAGGCCGTGACCGAATTCATGGAACAGGGTGATCACGTCGTCGTGCGTCAGCAGTGCGCTCTTGCCTTCGCTGCCAGCAGAGAAGTTGCACACAAGGTAGGCGACGGGCGTTTGCAGTGCTCCGGTGTCGGGCCGCAGCCAGCGGGTGCGGGCGTCGTCCATCCAGGCGCCGCCGCGTTTGCCGCTGCGCGCCGGCATGTCGAGGTAGAACTGGCCGACCAAGCTGCCCGCACGCTCGATGCGGTAGAACTGCACGGCCGGGTTCCACGCGGTCGCCTCATCGGGGCGGATCGAGACTTCAAAAAGAGTCTCGACAATTTTGAATAGGCCAGCCAGCACTGTGGGGGCTGGGAAGTACTGGCGCAGCTCTTGTTCGCTGAAGGCGTAGCGTGCCTCTTTGAGTTGCTCGGACACATAGGGCCAGTCCCAAGGCTGCGGGTCGGGTAAACCCAGCTGCTCTGCAGCGAAGGCGCGCAGATCGGCGACGTCCTTCTCGGCATATGGGCGGGCGCGCTGCCCCAGATCGCGCAGAAAGCTGATCACCTCGGTGGTCGACTGCGCCATCTTGGGCGTGACCGACACTTCGCCGAAATTGGCATAACCCAGCAGAGCGGCTTCTTCCTGGCGCAGCGCCAGGATTTCGCGGATAAGGCCGCCGTTGTCAAAGCGCTGTGCGTCGCCTTCTGCCTGGTCCGAAGCGCGGGTGGTGTACGCACGGTACAGCCGCTCGCGCAGCGCACTGCTGCGGGCAAACTGCATCACTGGCAGGTACACGGGCATTTTGAGGCTCAGCTTGCAGCCCGCCTTTCCCTCGGCGGAAGCGGCCTCGCGGCAAGCCTGCACCACGTCTGCGGGAACTCCGGCCAGCTCGTCTTCTTGCACGTAGCAGGCAAAAGCGTCCGTTGCATCGAGCGCATTTTCACTGAACTTCTGCTGCAGCTCGGCCATGCGCTCCTGGATCTGCGCAAAACGCTCTTTGGCTGCACCCGTGAGCTCGGCACCCGAAAGCACGAAATTGCGCACCGCATTCTTCCAGGCCTGCAACTGTTCGGCATTCAGGCTGGCGGGGTCTATCGCCTTGTACTTGGCGTAGAGGTGCTCGTCGGCGCCAAGGCGCGTCCAGAAATCGGTGACGCGGGGCAGGGCGGCGTTGTAGGCCGCGCGCAGTTCGGGTGTGTCGGCCACGCTGTTGAGGTGGCTCACCACGCCCCAGGCGCGGCCCAGCTCTTCGGTGGCGACGTCGAGGACGCCGGCAATGGCGTTCCAGTTTGCGGGGAAATCTGGCGCCGTGACGGTTTGCAGCGCAGCGTCGGAGCGGGCCAGCAGTGCATCGATTGCGGGCGCGACATCGGCGGGGGCGATGCGGTCGAAAGCGGGCAGGCCGCAAAAGTCGAGGAGGGGATTGCTCATGCGGGCTTAGATAGCGCCATGCGGCGCAGGTTCAAGGCAAAAATGGCCAGCATCAGCCAGCACAGGCACGTTCGGCAGCTTCCAGGGTGTTGACCAGCAACATCGTTACCGTCATGGGGCCGACGCCGCCGGGTACGGGGGTGATCCAGCCGGCCACCTGCTTCACTCCCTCGAAATCTACGTCGCCACAGAGCTTGCCAGCTTCGTTGCGGTTCATGCCGATGTCGATGACCACTGCACCCGGTTTGACCATGTCTGCCGTGACGGTGTTCTGCCGCCCCACAGCGGCGACGATGACGTCGGCCTGCAGCGTGTGGCGCTTGAGGTCGACCGTGGCGCTGTGGCAGATGGTGACGGTGGCGTTCTTCTGCAGCAGCATCAGCGCCATGGGCTTGCCAACGTTGTTGCTGCGGCCGATCACCACGGCATGCTTGCCGCGCAGGTCGACGCCAGTGCTCTCGATAAGTTTCATACAGCCATACGGCGTGCAGGACCAGAAACCGGGAGTTCCCGTGAGCAATGCGCCAGCGCTGGCGACGTGGAAACCGTCCACATCTTTTTCAGGGGCAATGGCGGCGATCACCTTTTGCGCGTCGATGTGCTTTGGCAGCGGCAATTGCACCAGGATGCCGTGGATGGCTGGGTCGGCGTTCAGCGCGGCGACGCGAGCCAGCAGGGCGGCCTCGGTGAGGTCTGCGTCGTACCGCTCCAGTACCGAATGAAAGCCTGCGTCGGCGCAGGCCTGTACCTTTTTGCCTACGTACACCTGGCTGGCTGGGTCTTCACCGACGAGCACCACGGCCAG
>JBQMQB010000316.1:0-2986 GCA_052172715.1 Giesbergeria sp.
AAGACCATCCTGCAATCCATCAGCCTTGATGTCGCTCCCGGCGAATTGGTCGTGTTGATGGGCGCCAACGGCAGCGGAAAAAGCACACTGGGCTTGGCACTCGCGGGCCATCCGGCCTACCAGGTTACCCAGGGCACGGCGAATATGGGCGGTGTAGACCTGCTCGCCATGAAGCCCGAAGAACGTGCCCGTGCGGGGCTGTTCCTCTCGTTCCAGGCGCCGCCGGAGATTCCTGGCGTCAAGAACAACCTGTTCATTCGCACTGCGATGAACGCGGTGCGCACCGCACGCGGCGAAGACCCGCAGGACGCGTACGACTTTCTCGGCAGCGCCAAGGCCGCAGCCACCCAGCTCGGCCTGCCAGAGGCCATGCTCAGTCGACCCGTGAATGACGGGTTTTCGGGTGGCGAGCGAAAGCGCAACGAACTGCTGCAACTCTCGCTGCTGCGCCCACGCCTGGCCATCCTCGACGAAATCGACTCAGGCATGGACGTAGACGGCGTGCGCGCAGTGGTAGAACTGGTGCAGCGCCTGCGCAGCGAGGGCACCGCTTTCATCGTCGTCTCACACTACCTGCAGCTCATCGAGTCGCTGCAGCCCGACACCGTGCTGCGCCTTGCCGATGGTCAGATTGCCGAGCGTGGCGACGTCCGTCTGGCACAACGCATCGCGCGCACTGGCTTTGTGCAGGCGCCCGAACTGGCAGAGGCTTGAAGCCATGAACATCCGTCCCATCGCCGCACACGAGGCCATGCTGATGGCCCGCGAGCACCTCGCCGCCACCGGCTGGGTGGCAGCGCGCAACGAATCCTTTCGCCACCTGCCCCCGCCACCAGCGGCGCTGTGGCTCACGCAAGATGCAAACACCCAGGCCGAGAGCAAGAGTGGCTGGAGCATCTCAGCTCTTGATGGCGGCACACCATCGGGCATCGTCCAACGCACACTCGATGCTACCCAAACCGCACAACGCGCCGAGCTGTATTCAGACCTAGCCGTACCAGGTGATGACGACGCGGCGCCCTTTGCCTGGGCACACCGAGCCCTCTGCACCACAGGCCTGCGGCTACAGGTGCAAGCGGGTACAGCGCAGCAACCTACCCACCTCGAACTGCGCCACCAGCCCACAACTCAGGTAGAAGCCCCGCTGCTGGTGCTCGATATTGCCGAAGGCGCGCACTGCGTGCTGCGCGAACTACACCTAGCAGGCGACGCAGCCACGCCAGGTGGCAAAGTACAAAACCTGCAGCTGCACATTCGCCTCGGCCGTGGCGCCAGCCTGCAGCATCTGCGCGTCGTCGCACCGCATGCGGACGACCGCTGTGCACACATCGTCCACGCCCAGGTGGGCGAGGATGCGCACTACGTTCAGGCCTTTGTGGCCGGTGGCAGCAGCTACCACCTGCAACGCAGCCAGGTGCTGCTCAATGGTGCCGGCGCCTGCGCACATGTCGCGGGCCTCACTTGCGCTGCGGAAACGCAGTTCGAACAGCAAGTGTTCATGCACCACGCGGCAGCACGCACCACAAGCCACAGCGAAGCCTTGGTGTTGGCCAGCGGCAAGGCGCACACGGTTGCCAACGCCAAGACGTACATTGCGGCAGGCTCTGATGAGGCCGACGTGCACCAGCACCTCGCGGGCATTCCCCTGGGTGGCCAACCCCGGCTGGTGCTGCGCCCACATCTGGAGATTTACCACGACAACGTACAGGCGGCCCACGGCGCCACGTGGGGCGCCCTGCCCGAAGACGCATTGTTCTACGCCCGCCAACGGGGATTGGACGAGACCGCCGCACGCTCGCTCATCATCGAAGGCATGGCCAACGCCTTGTTGTCGCGCGCTTTCCCCAACACCGCAACGCTCGACGCGCTGACACAAGGCAATGCCCTGCAAGGCGTGTTGCACCAAGTGCTGGAGGCCACCCATGGGTGAGATGCTTCCCACACGCTGGCTCAGCACATCGGGCGCTGCGCCAACAGAGGCTTCCGGCATCGCCGGGTTGCGCGCGCTGTTCCCGGTGCTCTCGCAGCATATTCACGGCAACGCGCTTGCCTATCTGGACAACGCTGCCACGACGCAAATGCCCCTGCCAGTGCTGGACGCCATGCAGAACTTTGAGCGCACCGACCGCGCCAATATCCACCGTGGGGTGCACGCACTCAGCCAGCGTGCCACCGATGCGTTTGATGCGGCACGCGCCGAGCTCAAGCGCTTTGTGGGTGCAGGTGCGCAGCACGAGCTCGTGTTTACGTCCGGCACCACGGAATCACTCAACCTCGTCGCACATGGCCTATCGGCACATGCCGGTGGCGCAAAGCCGTTGCAACCTGGTGACGAAATCATTGTCAGTGGCCTGGAACACCATGCCAACTTGCTGCCTTGGCAGCGTGCCGCGCGCGAAAGTGGCGCAGTACTGCGCATTCTCTTGCCAGATGCGCAAGGCCATCTGCACACCGAAGATCTCGCGCGCCTGCTGACACCGCGCACGCGCGTGTTTGCTGTAACCGCCTGCGCCAACGCCACCGGCGAACGCCCGCCCGTTGCGGAGCTGCTGGCAATGGCACGCGAGGCCGGTGCCCTGACGGTGCTGGACGCTGCGCAAGTGGCAGCACATGCCGTACCCAATATCTCCACCCTGCCCTGCGATTTCCTGGTTTTCTCCGGCCACAAGATGTATGGCCCCATGGGAACCGGCGCCCTAGTCGGCACGCGCAATGCGCTTGAGCTGCTGGCCCCGTTGCGTGTCGGCGGCGACATGGTGGAATGGGTGAGCTTCACCGACGCCAGCTTTGCCGAACTGCCAGCGCGGCTGGAAGCTGGTACACCGAATGTGGGTGGCGCCATCGGCATGGCGGCAGCGGCCAAATTTATTGATGCGGTGGGCCGCAGCGCCATCGACCAGCATTTGCATGCGCTGCGCCAGCAGGCGGTACAAGGCCTTGCGGCCCTGCCGGGCCTTCGCGTGCTGTCGCCCGGCACGAAGGACAC
>JBQMQB010000317.1:0-2981 GCA_052172715.1 Giesbergeria sp.
TCATAGATCATGTTGATGCGCGCGTCGCGCACGAACTGCTCCATGCCCCATTCCTTGATGTAGCCGTGTCCGCCAAAGACCTGCTGGCACATGACAGTGGCATTAAAGCCGTTGTCGGTCAGGAAGGCCTTCACGATGGGGGTGAGCAAGGCGAGCATTTCGCCCGAATCCTTGCGCACTTTCTCATCGGGGTGGTGCAGTTCTTTGTCGAGCAGCAAAGAGCAGAAAACAGAGAGTGCGCGACCGCCTTCGGCATAGGCTTTGGCGGTGAGCAGCATCTTGCGCACATCGGGGTGCACGATGATGGGGTCGGCCGGCTTGTCCTTGGCCTTCACGCCCGAGAGGCTGCGCATCTGAATGCGGTCTTTGGCGTACGCGAGGGCGTTCTGGTACGCCACTTCAGTGAGGCCAAGCGACTGGTTGCCCACGCCCAGGCGCGCCGCGTTCATCATGACGAACATGGCAGCCAGGCCCTTGTTGGGCTGGCCCACTAGGCTGCCAATGGCGCCGTCGATATTGATTTGCGCCGTGGCGTTGCCGTGGATGCCCATCTTGTGCTCAAGCGCGCCGCAGAAAATCGGGTTGCGCTCGCCCACGCTGCCGTCCTGATTGACCTTGAACTTGGGCACCGCAAACAGGCTAATGCCTTTGCTGCCCACCGGCGCATCCGGCAGGCGCGCAAGCACCAGGTGGACAATGTTTTCCGTCATGCCATGCTCGCCGGCACTGATGAAAATCTTGTTGCCGGTGATTTTGTAGCTGCCGTCAGCCTGCGGCTCAGCCTTGGTGCGCAGGAGGCCCAAGTCGGTGCCGCAGTGCGGCTCGGTCAGGCACATGGTGCCGGTCCACTCGCCGCTGGTGAGTTTGGGCAGGTAAATCTTTTTCTGCTCGGCGGTGCCGTGCGCGTGCAGGCATTCGTAAGCGCCGTGCGAGAGGCCTGGGTACATGGTCCAGGCCTGGTTGGCCGAGTTCATCATCTCGTACAGGCACTGGTTCAGCACAAACGGCAGGCCTTGGCCGCCGTACTCGACGTCGCAGGACAGGGCCGCCCAGCCACCTTCGACATACTTTGCGTACGCTTCTTTGAAGCCCGCGGGTGTCTTGACCTCGTGCGTGGCCTTATCGAGCGAACAGCCCTCGGTGTCACCGCTGATGTTGAGCGGAAAGATGACGTCGGCGGCGAACTTGCCCCCTTCTTCAATCACCGCGTTGATGGTGTCGACGTCGACCTCTGCATGGGGCGGTAAGGCCTTGAGTTCGTCACAGACGTTGAGCACTTCATGCATGACAAATTGCATGTCGCGCAGGGGCGGCGTGTAGGTAGGCATGGTTGACTCCTTGGGTTTACTTGTGGGTTGCAGGGGGGCCCTCTTCTGGCGAAGGCGCCGAGAAGCGGGTAAGAATGTTGTCAAAACCGGTAAGCGCCCGAGCGATAGAGCCGGGGTTTTTCAGAAAGCGCGCCTCGTAGTGCAGCGCCAGAATGAGGCCATGAATCTCGAACAGCATCTGGTCTTCGTTCACATCGGTGAGCAGTTCGCTGCATTCCTTGGCCTGGACAATGGCGCGGCGCATGGCGCTGTGCCAGGTCATGACGGATTCGGCCAGAGCATCGCGCACCGGACCAGGGCGGTCGTCAAATTCCACGGCGCCGCTGATGTAGATACAGCCGGAGTCGATTTCTATCGACGTGCGCTGCATCCAGTTGGCAAACAGCGCACGCAGCCGACCAACACCGCGCGGCGCCAACAAGGCGGGGTAGAACACTTCCTGCTCGAAGCACCGGTGGTACTCGCGGACCACAGAAATTTGCAGCTCTTCACGCGAACCAAAATGGGCAAATACGCCCGACTTGCTCATACCCATCACCTCGGCGAGCGCGCCGATAGAGAGCCCCTCCAGGCCGATGTGCGTGGCCAGGCTCAGCGCCGCCTCGACAATGGCGACCTTGGTTTGCTGCCCTTTTTGCAAGACGCGCGAAGTAGCGCTGCGCGGGCGCGGCGTGCGGGTGGCGGGGGCAGTGAGGGAAGCAGGCGGCATAGGATCACAAAAACGAACGACCGTTCTATTCTGCAACAAATTCCGCCTGGGGTCACCTCTTTCGCAAAAAAATTAGAGGCGCACACCCAAACCGGGTCGGCACTTGAGGCTCACAGCATGCGCGTCATGCAGGCGTCAAGCTGCTCTGTAGGCAAACGGCGAAACTCTGAGCGCACGAAACGCTGCAACCGGCCTTGGCAAAAGGCGATAAGGGTGCTGGCCGCGACCTGCGCATCGGCAGTCGGCGCGGCTGAGCCACCCTGCTGCGCCGCTTCGCGCAGGCATTGGCGCAATTGCGACTCGATGCGGTCAAACATTCGGTCCACCCGCTCTTGCAAACGGTCGTGCTCAAGCAGCAGCGCGTCGCCCGCCAACACACGCGCCAGGCCCGGATTTCGCTCACAAAATTGAAGCAATAAAGCCGCTGTTCGCGCTACCTTGGACGCCGGCAGCTCGTCTTGCGCAGCCACAATCTGGTTCATGCGGGTCAACAGCGTCTCTTCGATGAAATCCAGCAGCGCATCGAACATTTGCGCCTTGCTGGCGAAATGCCGGTACAGCGCCGCTTCGCTAACGCCAAGCCGAGCCGCCAGCGCCGCGGTGGTAATGCGCTCCGCCCCCGGGCGCTCCAGCATGGCCGCAAGCGCCTGAAGAATCTGGGCGCGCCGCTCGCCAGGTTGCGGTCTGCGCTTGGGCGCTGCGGGTGGGGTTGTGGCGGCGTCAGGTGGATGCGTCATGCTGCCCATTCTCCTATGGCGACGGGGCCTTTTACTGGACTACGGCTCGGCGGCGAACAGCAGCCGAACCCGCAATCCGCGCTGCCCGGAGCCACTGGCGAGCTCCAGCGTGGAGCCATGGGCACGGGCGATCTCGTCGGCTATGGGCAGCCCAAGGCCAGTTCCTTCCCCTGCCGTGCCCGGCACGCGGTAGAAGCGTTGCAGCAC
>JBQMQB010000318.1:0-2964 GCA_052172715.1 Giesbergeria sp.
GACCGCATTTTTGACCACATGATGCTCGACGGCCTGGAAGACGCCTACGAGCCCGGCCGCTCCATGGGCACCTTTGGCGAAGACTGCGCTGCCAAATACAGCTTTACCCGCCAACAGCAAGATGCCTTTGCCACCACCAGTGTCGAGCGCGCCAAGGCTGCCACAGCATCGGGCGCGTTTGCCGCTGAAATCACCCCCGTCACCGTCAAGACGCGGTCCGGCGAAGTCGTGGTGTCGGTGGACGAAGGCCCAGGCAAGGTCAAGCTCGACAAAATCCCCACGCTCAAGCCTGCCTTCAAGAAAGACGGCACCATCACCGCCGCATCCAGCTCGTCGATTAACGACGGCGCCGCCGCGCTGGTGCTGATGCGCCAGTCCACCGCCACCAAACTCGGCTGCAAGCCATTGGCGCGCATCGTCAGCCACGCTACGCATGCGCAGGAACCGGAATGGTTTGCCACCGCCCCCCTAGGCGCCACGCAAAAAGCGCTCGCCAAAGCGGGCTGGACGGCGGGCGATGTGGACCTGTGGGAAATCAACGAAGCCTTTGCTGTTGTGCCCATGGCGCTGATGAAAGAGCTGGATTTGCCGCACGACAAGGTCAACGTCAACGGCGGCGCCTGCGCGCTCGGCCACCCCATCGGTGCAAGCGGTGCCCGCATCCTCGTCACGCTGCTGTACGCGCTCAAGGCCCATGGCAAAACCAAGGGTCTGGCCACGCTGTGCATTGGCGGCGGCGAGGCCACAGCCATGGCAGTGGAACTGGTGTAAACCAAGAAGCTATTATTTTGATAGCTGATGGCGCACTATCAATAAGCGCTGGAGGCCTGCTTGGCTAATAAACTCATAGCGGTGGCGCTGGTCATCGGCGCCTCGCGTGGGCTGGGCCTTGAATGTGTGCGCCAGCTGCGCGCAGCGGGAACGCGCGTGATCGCTACGGTGCGCAGTGCCGACGCCCGCGCGCAGCTGCAAGCCTTGGACGCCCAGGTGCTCATGGTGGACGTAGCCGACCCGGCCAGTGTTGCCAGCTTGGCGCGCCAGCTCGATGGCGTGCAGATTGATCTAGCGCTCTACGTGGCGGGCGTCATGCGCCGCCCGTCTGCCACCACGCCGCCCACGCAACAAGACTTCGACGCCGTCATGCACACCAACGTGCTCGGCGCCATGCAGGCGATCGCGCAGGTGGCGCCGCTGGTGGAAGCTGCGGGTGGGGTGTTTGCCTTCGTTTCGTCCAGCATGTCGCAGATCGGCAGCGTGGGTGAGAGCAGCTCCTGGCTCTACCGCACCAGCAAAGCCGCGCTCAACATGGCCGTGGCGGCCGCCCAGCACGACTACCCGCGCGCTACGTTGGTCACCATCGACCCAGGCTGGGTGCAGACCGACATGGGCGGTGCGTCTGCCCCGCTCACACCCGAGGCCAGCGTGCGCGGCATGCTCGCAACCCTGGCCGGCCTTACCAACGCCGACAAAGGCCAGCTGCTGCACCACGATGGCCGCCGCGCCGCGCACTGGTAGTGCGCAACCCCTTTAAAACTTTGAGACCCAGCCATGCTACTGACCCAAGACCAGGAAATGATCCGCGAAGCGGTGCGCGACTTTGCCCAGACCGAGCTGTGGCCCCACGCCGCGCGCTGGGACAAAGAGCACCACTTTCCGCACGAAGCGCACCAAGGCCTGGCGCAGCTGGGCGCCTACGGCATTTGCGTGCCTGAGGAGTTTGGTGGCGCAGAGCTCGATTACCTCTCGCTCGCCCTGGTGCTCGAAGAAATCGCCGCAGGCGACGGCGGCACCAGCACGGCGATTTCCGTGACCAACTGCCCGGTCAACGCCATCCTCATGCGCTATGGCAACGCCCAGCAAAAGCGCGACTGGCTCACGCCGCTGGCGCAGGGCCAAATGCTCGGCGCGTTTTGCCTGACCGAGCCGCATGTCGGCTCGGATGCCTCGGCCCTGCGCACCGCGGCGGTGAAGGACGGCGACGGGTACGTCATCAACGGCGTCAAGCAGTTCATCACCAGCGGCAAGAACGGCCATGTCGCCATTGTCATTGCGGTGACCGACAAGGGCGCGGGCAAAAAGGGCATGAGCGCCTTCCTCGTGCCCACCAGCAATCCTGGCTATGTGGTCGCGCGGATTGAAGACAAACTTGGTCAACATTCCAGCGACACGGCGCAGATCAACTTCGATGACTGCCGCATTCCGGCGGAGAACTTGATCGGCGCTGAGGGCGAGGGCTACAAGATCGCGCTGGGCGCCTTGGAAGGCGGGCGCATCGGCATTGCGGCGCAAAGTGTAGGCATGGCGCGCAGTGCTTTTGATGCAGCGCTGGCGTATTCGAAAGAGCGCGAGAGCTTTGGCACCGCCATATTCAACCACCAGGCGGTGGGCTTGCGCCTGGCCGACTGCGCCACGCAAATTGAAGCCGCGCGCCAGCTCATCTGGCACGCCGCTGCGCTGCGCGACGCGGGCCGCCCGTGCCTGAAAGAAGCCGCCATGGCCAAACTGTTTGCCAGCGAGATGGCCGAGCGCGTGTGCAGCGCCGCCATTCAGACCTTGGGCGGCTACGGCGTGGTGAACGACTTCCCGGTCGAGCGCATCTACCGCGACGTGCGCGTGTGCCAGATCTACGAGGGCACGAGCGATGTGCAGAAGATCATCATTCAGCGCGCGCTGGCGTGATGCGCTCTTGAATTGAGAGCTGTTAGCGCAGATTTTATAAGCGCTAGAGCCCTAAAAGACTTGAATATTTGAAGATATCCTAGCGCCATGCATGCCGGCGCTTTCTGCTCCCAGATTGACGCCAAGGCGACTTCCAGGCGCCCCCGTGCGGGTCGCGCCCGTTGCGTGCGGCAGTAGATAGCGTCCAAGATTGCAGCTCACTTTGCACAGGAGCACCGCATGTCTTTCGCGCACGTCAATGGCCAGAAGCTGTACTACGAAGATACGGGTGGAGACGGCCCAGTC
>JBQMQB010000319.1:0-2956 GCA_052172715.1 Giesbergeria sp.
GTGGCAATGACGGCAGGGGCGTGCACGCGCTCGAAAAAACTGCGCAGGCGCACCAGGCTGAGCGAGCCGATCAGCGCGATCACGGCCCCGGCGAGCACCAGCACCGAAACGACAATATCGGCCCACAGCGGCAGCGCAGTCATTCAATCACCTCGCCGCGCAGCAGAAACTTGGCGATGGCCATGGAGCTGACAAAACCCAGCAGCGCAATCAGCAGCGCCGCCTCGAAGTAGTTGCTGCTGCCTTGGTGGATGCCCAGAACCAGCATCAGCAGCATGCCGTTGAGCGCCAGGCAATCGAGGGCCAGCACCCGGTCTTGCGCCGTCGGGCCGCGCAGTACAGGGACCAGCGCGCAACCCATGGCCAGTGCCAGGATCACCAGGGCCACGGGCAGGGCGTAGGAAAGCACAGGGTTCATTCGAAGATCTCCATAAGGGGCCGCTCATAGCGCTCCTTGACCATTGCAACGAAGGTCGGCTGGTCGCCAAGTTCCAGTACATGGAGCATCAGCATGCTGTGGTCTATGGACAGCTCTGCCCAGGAAGTGCCAGGGGTAATGCACACAATCATGGCCAAAACGGCCAGTGCATTCGGATCGCGCAGGTCGAGCGGGATGTGCACGAACCCCGGCGGATGGCGGCGCGAGCGGGGGAACATAAACAGCCGCAGGGTGACCCAGTTTGACTCCACCGTGTCGGCGGCCACGTGCAGACCCAGCCGCACGATGGTGACGGGGTGGCGCACGCGCACTGGCAGTGGGCGCAGCCCCCGTGTGAGCAGTGGGATGGTCACACTCAAGAAAAATCCAATCAGTGCATCGCCCGCACTCAGGCTGCGGTTGAGCACCATCCACAGCACAAACAGGGCGAGCGAGAGCAGCGGCGCTGGCAGCAGGCGTTTCATCGCAGCGAGCCTTGTGGTGCCTCGGGTGTTGAGCTGGCCGCCGCACTGGGCACAGGCTCGGCACCCAGAATGGCGCGTACGTAGTCGCGCGGCGTGTGCAGCGCGTCGGCGGCGGCCCGGGTGTACTGCAGGGCGGGGCCTGCGGCCACTGCCAGCAGCACGCAGGCCAGCGTCAGCGCTGCGATGGGGATCCCCTCGGCAAGGGTTACCCGCAGCGGGCCACGTTCTTGTGCCGCCCAGAAGTGCGTGATGCCTGCACGCACCAACGCGCTGAGCGCCAGAAAGCCGCTGGCCACCAGCACCGTGAGAAACGCCCAACCCGCCCAGCCCAGATGCTGCCCCGACGTGGACGCAAGCCCCAGCGGGTTGAACAGCGCCGTCAACATGGCAAATTTGCCGACGAAGCCGCTGAGCGGTGGCATGCCGGAGAGCATCAGCGTTGAACCAAGGAAGGCGAGGCCGACGAACGCAGTGGCCGCAGGAATAGGCAGCCCTACGACGGCCTCTTCGTTCTCATCCAGGTTGAACCCCCGCGTCGGTTCAAGGCGTGCATTGAGAAACGGGGCCGCTTCTTCGCGGGGCTCATACGGGTCCGGGCCATCGCTGGGTACGCGCCACCGGTCGAGCACGTCGCCCAGCAGGAACAGCAGGCTGACGGCCAGCGTGGAGCCCGGCAAGTAGTACAACATGCCGGCAGTCAGCAGGTTTTGCCCGAACCCGGCCGCTGCCAGTACCGTGCCGGACGACACCAGCGCTGCATACCCCGCAAGGTGGCCCAGGCGGTTTGAGCCCATCATGCCAATGGCACCGAACGCCATGGTGAGCATGCCGGCGCAGACCAGCCACAGGCTGCCGAAATGTGCCGACAGGCCGGCCTCGTCGCCAAACATCAGTGTCCACAGACGCAGGATGGCATAGACCCCCAGCTTGGTCATGATGGCAAACAGCGCACCCACAGGCGCCGTGGCAGCGCTGTAGGCGGGCACCAGCCAGAAGTTAAGCGGCCATACCGCGGCCTTGATCAGGAAGGCCGTCGCCAGAATGGCGGCCGCCGCATGCAGCAGGCCGCGGTCTGATTCGCGCAGCGCCGGAACGTGTTGGGCCAGGTCCGCCATGTTCAGTGTGCCGGTGATGCCATAGAGCATGGACACGCCAATCAGGAACAGCGCGGATGCCGCAAGGTTGATGGCGATGTAGTGCATACCCGCGAGTACCCGCGCGCGGCCCGACCCGTGCAGCAGCAATCCATACGAGGCGGCCAGCGTCACCTCGAAAAACACGAACAGATTGAACAGATCGGCGGTGAGGAAGGCCCCACACAGGCCCATGAGCTGCAGCTGGAACAGTATGTGGAAATGCACACCCACCCGGTGCCACCGCGCCCAAGCAAACAAGGCGGCGGCCAGTGCGATGAAGCTGGTGAGCAGCAGCATGAGTGCTGACAGGCGGTCCAGGGCCAACACGATGCCAAAGGGCGCCTGCCAATTGCCCGGCAAATAGACGCCAACTGCCTCGGGCGCGCCCTCTTGCGTGGTGCGCAGCAGCAGCAAGCACGCGACCCACAGCAGCAAAGCGCAAGCGCCCACGTTGAGCGCCATCTTCAGTCGGTGGCGCTCTTCGCCCATCAGCATCATGGCGCCTGCAACCAGCATCGGCAGCAGCACCGGAGCGAGGATCAGGTTTTGCCCGTTGGCAATGGCAAGCCAGGTGTTCATGGCAGCACCCTGTCGTCCTCGGGCTCCATGCCTTCCGGGGGTTCTGTGCCGTCGACGTGGTCGGTGCCGGACAGCCCGCGCGAGGCGAGCAGCACGACGAGGAACAGCGCCGTCATGGCAAAGCCGATGACGATGGCAGTCAGCACCAGTGCCTGGGGCAGTGGATCGGCGTAGTGGGCCAAATCATGCGGTATGCCGTCCCGCAGCACGGGCTCCTTGCCCGTGGCCAGGCCCAGGCGCCCCATGCTGAAGATGAACAGGTTGACCGCATATGAAATAAGCGACAGCCCCATGATCACCTGGAAGGTGCGCGGACGCAGCAGCAGCCACACGCCGGC
>JBQMQB010000320.1:0-2952 GCA_052172715.1 Giesbergeria sp.
TCGCGCAAGATCTCCGACATCATCGGTGTCATCGACGGCATCGCTTTTCAGACCAACATCCTGGCGCTCAACGCTGCTGTCGAGGCCGCACGGGCGGGTGAACAGGGCAGGGGCTTTGCCGTGGTGGCCAGCGAGGTGCGCAGCCTGGCTAGCCGCAGCGCGGAAGCGGCCAAGGAGATCAAGGGCCTGATCAGCGCGTCAGTGCAAGAGGTGGCCAACGGCTCGCGGCTGGTGCACGATGCAGGCGCCACCATGAACGACATCGTCACTTCGGTGCAGCGGGTGACCGACATCATGGCCGAGATCAGTGCATCCACCAGCGAGCAAAGCACCAGCATTGCCGAAGTGGGCCAGGCCGTGAACCAGCTTGACGAAATGACACAGCAAAATGCTGCGCTGGTCGAAGAAAGCGCAGCAGCAGCCCAAAGTTTGAAGGACCAATCGGTTCGGCTCACCGAAGTGGTCGGCACTTTCCGCCTCGCCTCGTAATCATTCTCTAGGTGCCCCTGATGCCTGCACCGCGCAAGCGGGCTTTTGTTGACGGGGAAGTTCGGTGACTTTGATGTTTGCCACGGCGATGGAAGGCTTCGCCCCGGCGCTGCCCTTGGCTGTCGGGTTGAGCGGCGGCGCCGACTCCACCGCGTTGCTGATCGGTTGTGCAGAGCGCTGGCCCGGTCAGGTCTACGCAATTCATGTGCACCATGGGTTGCAGGTTGCAGCCGACGATTTCGCTGCACATTGCCAAGCGCTGTGCAAACGCCTAACAGTGCCGCTGCACGTGGCAACTGTGCGCGCCCACGCCGCCCCTGGCCAGAGCCCGGAAGACGCGGCACGCATTGCCCGTTACAAGGCATTTGAGGCCTTGTCTTTTGATGATATTGAGAATGTTGCGATGCGTTCAATAGCATTGGCGCACCATGCTGACGACCAAGTAGAAACCTTGCTTCTGGCGCTCTCGCGCGGCGCAGGCCTGCCAGGGCTTGCCGCTATGCCGATGCACTGGCAGCGCGCGGGCATGGCCTGGCACCGCCCCTTGCTCCGGGTGCCGGGGAGTGCGGTGCGCGACTGGCTGCGCATGCGCGGCGAGCCGTGGATCGAAGACCCGACCAATACGGACCGGCGCTTCACCCGCAACCGCATCCGAGCCGAGCTTGTGCCGGCGCTCGAAGCCTGCTTTCCCGCATTTCGTGACACTTTTACCCGCAGCAGCACACACGCCGCTCAGGCGCAGCAACTGCTGCTCGAACTGGCGCAGCAAGACCTAGCTGCTGTGGGCACTCCGCCGCAGATTCGTGCCTTGCAGCAGCTGAGCAGCGCGCGCCAGGCCAATGTGCTGCGAAACTGGTTGACGAGCGTGCACCGCTGCACCCCCAGCGCAGCGCAACTTGCCGAGCTGCAGCGCCAGCTTGCGGCCTGCACCACGCGCGGGCACCGTATCGAAATCAAAGTCGGCTCAGGCTTTGTGCGGCGCAGCAACGACCGACTCGATTGGTACAATCCGTCGGTTTTGGCCCCCTGAGCAGGGAACCGGCGGCGCCCCCAAAACGCATTGCAACCTGTGCCGCAATTTCCGGTTCCCGTCGCACACCGACTACCCAATGTCCTTGATCGTTCACAAATACGGCGGCACCTCCATGGGCTCGCCCGAGCGCATTCGCAATGTGGCGCGGCGCGTCGCCAAGTGGGCGCGTGCCGGCCACCAGATCGTGGTGGTGCCCAGCGCCATGAGCGGTGAAACCAACCGCCTATTGGCGCTCGCGTCCGAGCTCGCCCCAGAGCGCGCGACCAACGCCTACTACCGCGAACTCGATATGCTGGCCGCCACAGGTGAGCAGGCCTCGTCGGCCTTACTGGCCATTGCGCTGCAGGCCGAGGGCATGCCTTCGGTCAGCTACGCTGGCTGGCAGGTGGCAGTGCGCACCGACAGTAGCCACACCAAGGCACGCATCGAATCGATCGACAGCCACCGCGTGCAGGCCGATCTGGATGCCGGACGCGTGGTCATCGTCACCGGTTTTCAGGGCATCGACGAACTGGGCAACATCACCACGCTCGGGCGTGGTGGCTCAGACACTTCTGCCGTGGCGATTGCCGCGGCCATGGGTGCCCACGAATGCTTGATCTTCACCGATGTCGATGGGGTTTACACCACGGACCCCCGTGTGGTGCCCGCGGCGCGCCGCTTGCACACTGTGAGCTTCGAGGAAATGCTAGAGATGGCGAGCCTGGGCAGCAAGGTGTTGCAGATTCGTTCGGTGGAATTTGCGGGCAAGTACAAGGTGCCCATGCGCGTGCTTTCGAGCTTCACGCCTTGGGACATCGACCTGGCTGAAGAGATGCAATCGGGCACATTGATCACTTTTGAGGAAGACGAAAAAATGGAACAAGCCGTCGTATCCGGCATCGCATTCAACCGCGGCGAAGCCAAGGTCTCGGTGCTTGGCGTGCCAGACACCCCAGGCATCGCCTACCGCATCCTGGGCCCTGTGGCCGACGCCAACATTGAAGTCGACGTCATCATTCAGAACATCAGCAAGGACGGTAAGGCAGATTTCAGTTTCACCGTCAGCCAAGCAGACTTCAACCGCACATTGGAAGTGCTGCGCGAAACTGTGGCACCGGCCTTGGGTGCGCAGGAAGTAGTGGGCGACCCCAACATTTGCAAAGTCAGCATTGTCGGCATCGGCATGCGCAGCCATGTGGGCGTGGCCAGCAAAATGTTTCGTGTACTGAGTGAGGAGGGCATCAACATTCAGATGATCGCCACCTCCGAGATCAAGACATCGGTCGTGATCGACGAAAAGTACCTGGAACTGGCCGTGCGCGCCCTGCACACTGCCTTCGACCTGGACCAACCAATCAGCTGAACTCACCCCGCAACTTGCGTGAAGGCGCCTTGTCTTCGGGCATAATAGCGGGATTGGAAACGTGACCGAGTGGCCGAAGGTGCTC
>JBQMQB010000321.1:0-2942 GCA_052172715.1 Giesbergeria sp.
CTCTCGCACCTGGCGATCAAGAGCTTTGACCTGGTCATGGCGCTCACGGCGGGTGGCCCCGGCTACGCCACCGACGTTCCGGCCACCTTCATGTACACCATGTCGTTCTCACGCGGGCAGATTGGGCTGGGCGCTGCCAGCGCCACCATGATGCTGGCGACCGTGGCGGCGCTGGTGGTTCCCTACCTCTACAGCGAACTGCGGAGCAAGCCCCATGAGCACTAAGCGCGCGATCGTCCCTTCGGCGGGCCGCCTGCTGGCCTACACCGTGCTGCTGCTGGCCGCGGCCTTCTTCCTGCTGCCGCTGTACGCCATGCTGGTCACCTCCTTCAAGGATGCGCAAGAAATTCGCTCCACCTCGCTGCTGGCGCTGCCAGGTTCGCTGAACGGTGATGCCTGGCGCATGGCCTGGTCCGGTGCCTGCACAGGCGTTGATTGCAACGGTCTGCAACCGTTCTTCTGGAATTCGGTGTTGATGGTGGTGCCGGCCGTGGCGATTTCTACCGTCTGGGGCGCACTCAATGGCTATGTGCTGAGTTTGTGGAAGTTTCGCGGCAGCGACGCACTGTTTGGCATGCTGCTCTTTGGCGTGTTCATGCCCTACCAGGTGGTGCTGCTGCCCATGAGCCAGGTACTTGGCTGGCTGGGGCTGTCAAGCTCAATCGCCGGGTTGGTGCTGGTGCATTGCCTGGCCGGACTCGCGGGGACCACGCTGTTTTTCCGCAACTACTACGCCGCCATTCCAAAAGAGCTGGTGAATGCCGCGCGCATGGACGGAGCGAGCTTCTGGCAGATCTTCTTGCGCATCGTGCTGCCGCTGTCCACGCCCATCATCATGGTGGCGCTGATCTGGCAGTTCACCAACATCTGGAACGATTTTCTGTTTGGCGTGGTGTTCTCGGGGGCTGATTCCAAGCCGATCACGGTCGGCCTGAACAACCTGGCCAACACATCGAGCAGCGTCAAGGCCTACAACGTGGACATGGCTGCGGCCATCATCGCCGGCCTGCCGACCATGGTCATCTACGTGCTCGCAGGGCAGTTTTTTGTACGCGGCCTGACGGCCGGTGCAGTCAAGGGGTAAGAAAAAATGGCGTCATCACTCGACATCGCAGGCATCAATAAGCGCTTTGGCAAAGGCGACAAAAGCGTGGAGGTGCTGCAAAAGATCGATATCAACGTCGCCCCAGGCGAGTTCCTGATTCTTGTGGGCCCCTCAGGCTGCGGCAAATCGACGCTGCTGAGCATCATTGCCGGGTTGGCTGAGCCGACCGAGGGCGAGATCCGTATTGCAGGCAAAAACGTGGTCGGCATGGCGCCGCGCGACCGCGACATTGCCATGGTGTTCCAGAGCTATGCGCTCTACCCGACGATGTCGGTCGCCGACAACATCGGTTTTGCGCTGGAGATGCGCAAGATGCCTAAGGCCGAGCGCCAAAAGCGCATTTCTGAAGTGGCGGCCATGCTGCAAATTGACCACCTGCTGGAGCGCCGACCCGGCCAACTCTCGGGCGGTCAGCGCCAGCGCGTGGCCATGGGACGGGCGCTGGCGCGCCAGCCGCAGCTGTTTCTGTTTGACGAACCCCTCTCGAATCTGGATGCCAAGCTGCGCGTGGAAATGCGCGCTGAGATCAAGCGCCTGCACCAGGTGAGCGGCATCACCAGCGTGTACGTGACGCACGACCAGGTCGAGGCCATGACACTGGGTTCGCGCATCGCCGTCATGAAGGGCGGCGTGGTGCAGCAGCTGGGCACGCCGCACGACATCTACAACCGCCCGGCCAACACCTGGGTGGCCAGCTTCATCGGCTCCCCCACCATGAATCTGCTGCGTGGCACGCAGGTTGATGGCCAGTTTGACCTGGCGCACGTGCCGCTAGGACTCGCCGCACCGCAAGGCGCGCGCGAGCTGCTGCTGGGCGTGCGCCCCGAGCACCTGGAGCTGCGCGATGGCGCAGCCTGGCGCGGCGAAGTGAGCGTGGTCGAGCCCACTGGGCCCGATACCTATGTGACGGTGGATACCGCTGCGGGAACCGTCACGCTGCGCACCGACGCACAAACCCGCGTGCAGCCCGGCGAGCGCGTGGGGTTGGCGGTAGCACCGGCCCATGCCCACTGGTTTGACACCCGAACGGAAGACCGCGTGGCCTGAACCGGCGACAAGCGACCGGCCTGGTCGTGCGGGGCTGCAGACTGGCGCAGCGCCAAAATTTAGAGTAAAAACAGGCACTAGCGGTTATCCAATAAGCGCTACAAGCTATACAAATAATAGCTGTTCGCTCTGGGCTGTTTCGGGGTGTGCAGCGCCCGTCCTATGCAAACTTCTCGCCTTCTTGCCGACATTGGCGGCACCAACATCCGGCTCGCCTGGCAGGCTGCCCCGAATGGGCCGCTGAACGATATCCGGGTGCAGCCCTGCGACGACTACCCCACGCTGACGGCGGCGGTGCAGCACTACCTCTCGCAGGTGCAGGTGCCACAGCCGCGCGAAGGCGCGTTTGGCATTGCCAACCCCGTCACTGGCGACGCCATTCACATGACCAACCACAGCTGGAGTTTTTCGCAGCGCGCCGTGCGCGATGCGCTGGGCTTGCAGCGGCTGGTGTTTGTCAACGACTTCACGGCGCTGGCACTGGCGCTGCCCCGGCTTAGGTCTGAGCACTTGCGACAGGTGGGAGGTGACAAGGCGGTGGCGGGCAGCGCCGTTGCGCTGATTGGGCCGGGCACGGGGCTGGGGGTTTCCGGTCTGGTGTTTCCGCGGGGCAGAGAAGACGGTGTGCCGCTGGCCGGCGAGGGCGGGCATGTGTCGCTCGCGGCCCATACGCAGAAAGAATTTGAGGTGATCACGCTGCTGCGCGAGCGCTATGGCCATGTGTCGGCCGAGCGCGCGGTGTCGGGCGCCGGGCTGGTGGACCTGTACCACGCGCTGCGCCAGCTCGATC
>JBQMQB010000322.1:0-2916 GCA_052172715.1 Giesbergeria sp.
TTGCTGCCTGGGCCACGCAGTAATTACACGGCATCACGGTGAGCGACAACATGCACGCAGCTTCAGGCGCCATGGTTTTGCCCCTCTCGGGGGCAGAGCGGAACGGCAGCGACCCCTCCGCTTTGCGCAAGGCATTGGCGCGCGCGCAGTTGCGGCGTAAGTGGCGGGCGTTCAGCCTGACGCTGCCGCTGCTGGTGTTCCTGGTGTTCACCTTGCTCGTGCCAATTGCGGCACTGTTGACGCGCGCGGTGGAAAACCCAGAAGTCGCCACCGCACTTCCAGCAACGATCCCCGTGCTCAAACAGTGGGACCGGCGCGAGGCCCCCCCGCCAGCGGCCTACGCAGCGCTGGTGGGTGACTTGGCCAGGCTGCCTGACATCTCCGACGCCGGTGCGCTGGCACGCAGATTGAACGCCGAAGTGCCCGGTGCTCGCTCTATGGTGATGGGAGCCTACCGCGGCTTGCCTTTTGAAGGCAGCGCCGAGGCCATCAAGGATCGGTTGGTGCAGGCCGACCCGCGCTGGGGTGAGGCGCCCTTCTGGCGTGCCATTGCCAAGAACGGCG
The DNA here is from genome assembly GCA_052172715.1 of Giesbergeria sp. Lineage (GTDB taxonomy): Bacteria > Pseudomonadota > Gammaproteobacteria > Burkholderiales > Burkholderiaceae_C > Simplicispira. Next base: position 565 of record JBQMQB010000322.1, read on the forward strand.
CGCGCTGGACGCCAGACTACCTGCTTGCCTCGGTGGACCTTCGCCGCGATGCCATGGGCCAAGTCGAGCGCATGCCTGACGAGCAGCGCGCCTTCGGTGCCATCCTGCTGCGCACGTTCTATATCAGCCTGGTGGTGACTATCTTCTGCCTTTTGCTGGGCTACCCGCTCGCCTGGTGGCTGGCAACCTTGCCGCCGCGCCCGGCCAACGTGCTGATGATTCTGGTGCTGGTGCCGTTCTGGACTTCCATCCTGGTGCGCGTGGCGGCGTGGATTGTGCTGCTGCAATCCGAAGGGCTTGTCAACCGGGGGCTGATGGGGCTGGGCGTCATCCACGAGCCGTTGGCGCTGTTGTTCAACCGCACAGGGGTGGTGATCGCCATGGTGCACATCCTGCTGCCCTTCATGATTTTGCCGCTCTACAGCGTGATGAAAAGTGTGCCTGGCACCTATGTACGCGCTGCGGTGTCGCTGGGTAGCTCACCACTGGCGGCGTTCTTTCGCGTGTATGTGCCGCAGACCTATCCGGGCATTGGTGCGGGCGTGTTGCTGGTGTTCATCCTGTCGATTGGCTACTACGTGACACCCGCCTTGCTCGGCGGTGCGGACGACCAGATGCTCAGTTACTACATCGCACGCTACACCAACGTGGTGGTGAATTGGGGGATGGCCTGTGCGCTTGGCGCCGTGCTGCTGACCGCCACGCTGCTGCTGTACAGCGTGTACCGGCGCTTTGGCAAGGCCGAGTTGAGTCTGGGCTAAAGGGAATACCAAACATGTTTCGACTGCCCGTATTTCCACGCTACGCCACGTTGACCGATAAGTTGGGCTGGTGGCTGGTGCGCGGCGTCTGCGTCGCCGTGCTGCTGTTTCTGCTGGCGCCCATCCTGGTGATGGTGCCATTGTCGTTCTCCGACAGCTCGTTCCTGACCTATCCCATCCCTGGTTGGTCGCTCAAGTGGTACCGCAACTTGTTTGAAGCCGAGGAATGGTCTCGCGCTACGCGCAACAGCTTCATCGTGGCACCCGCCGCCACACTGATTGCCACGGTGCTTGGCACGCTGGCTGCAGTGGGTCTCGCGCGCGCCGACTTTCGTTTCAAGGGCCTGCTGATGGGCGTGCTGATTGCACCCATGGTGGTTCCCGTCATCGTGGTCGGCGTCGCCACCTATCTGTACTTTGCGCCGCTGGGACTGGCCGACAGCTACCTCGGCCTCATCATCGTGCACGCGGCGCTCGGCGCGCCCTTTGTGCTAACCACGGTATTGGCCACACTCGCTGGGTTCAATCACAACCTCGTGCGGGCCTCGCTCAGCTTGGGCGAGACACCGCTCAGAACGTTTTTCCGCATCACGCTGCCGGTGATTGCGCCGGGCGTAATCTCAGGCGCGCTGTTTGCATTTGCCACTTCGTTTGACGAAGTCGTGGTGACGTTATTCCTTGCAGGTGCTGAACAAACGACACTGCCGCGCCAAATGTTCACAGGTATCCGCGAAAACATCTCCCCAACGATTGCGGCCGTGGCCACGTTGCTCATCATTTTCACCACCAGCCTGCTGCTGGCGCTGGAATGGCTGCGGACCCGACGCGCCTGAGCACCAGCGCGTTCTCACCACATCTTTTCTGCGCCTTCCTTTCCTATGACCCCCCTGACCCTCCTCAAAGACCCCAGCCTGCTCAAGACCGACGCGCTCATCAACGGCCAATGGGTCCCCGGCGCCAGCCGCTTTGCCGTGCACGACCCCGCCACAGGCGCGCACCTGGTCGACGTTGCCAACCTGGGCCCCCAGGATGCAAAAGCCGCTATTGACGCCGCCAACGCCGCCTGGCCGGCCTGGCGCAGCAAAACCGCCAAAGAGCGCAGCGCCATCCTGCGCAAATGGTTTGAGCTGCTCATGGCCAACCAAGATGATTTGGGCCGCATCATGACCGCCGAGCAGGGCAAGCCCTTGCCCGAGGCCAAGGGCGAAGTCGCCTATGGCGCAAGCTTCGTCGAGTGGTTTGCCGAAGAAGCCAAGCGCGTCAATGGCGAGACCCTGCCCCAGTTCGACAACAACAAACGCCTCTTGGTATTGAAGCAGCCCATTGGCGTCTGCGCAGCCATCACGCCCTGGAACTTCCCCCTGGCCATGATTACCCGCAAGGTCGCGCCGGCCCTTGCTGCTGGCTGCACCGTGGTCATCAAACCCGCTGAGCTCACGCCGCTTTCCGCTCTGGCCGCAGCCGAACTGGCGCAGCGCGCAGGCATTCCTGCAGGTGTCCTCAACATGCTGTGCGCCGACGCTGAGAACTCCATTGCCATTGGCAAGGTGCTCTGCGAGAGCCCCATCGTGCGCCACATCAGCTTTACCGG
>JBQMQB010000323.1:0-2907 GCA_052172715.1 Giesbergeria sp.
AGCAGTGGGTGCCGGGCAAGCTGCTGGATGCACTCGCCGACCCCGATGAGCAGTATCACGTGGGCGAAGTGGTCGAATTTCCCACGCCAGACGGCCACGGCACTTACGCTGGCGCCGTAGTGCGGGTGGGCCGCGAAGACGATCCGCGTGCGATCCTGGTGGACTTCAACCACCCGCTGGCGGGCCGCGCGGTGAGCTTCGAAGCGTACGTGATTGGTGTGCTGTGAAGCTGCCGCAAGAAGTGCTGTTGGCCGAACCGCGCGGTTTTTGCGCAGGGGTCGACCGGGCGATTGAAATCGTCGAGCGGGCGCTGGCCAAGTTTGGTGCGCCCATCTACGTGCGCCATGAAATCGTGCACAACACCTATGTGGTCAACGACCTCAAGGCCAAGGGGGCGATCTTCATTGAAGACCTGGCCGATGTGCCGCCCGGCGCCACGCTGATTTTCAGCGCCCACGGCGTCAGCAAGGCGGTGCAGGAAGAGGCGAGGGCACGCGGTTTTCATATTTTCGACGCCACTTGCCCGCTGGTCAGCAAGGTGCACGTCGAAGTCGCCAAGCTGGCGCAAGAGGGCTACGAGTTCATCATGATCGGCCACAAAGGCCACCCCGAGGTGGAGGGCACTTTGGGCCAGCTCGACGGCGGCATCCACCTGGTGGAAGACGTGCAGGGCGTTGCCCGCGTGCAGCCTTCGCAGCAGGAAAAATTGGCAGTCGTCACGCAGACCACGCTCTCGGTAGACGACGCAGCCGAAATCATGGCCGCGGTGCGTGCGCGCTTTCCGCAGGTGCGCGAGCCCAAGCAACAAGACATCTGCTACGCCACGCAAAACCGCCAGGACGCGGTCAAGCTCATGAGCAGCCAGGTGGACTTGGTGATCGTCGTCGGCAGCCCGACCAGCTCCAACAGCAACCGCCTGCGCGAGCTGGCCGAGCGCCTGGGCACCACGGCCTACATGGTGGACAGCGCCGAAGAGCTGCAGGCGGCATGGTTCACCGGCATTGCCCGTGTGGGCCTGACTGCCGGTGCTTCGGCCCCCGAGGTGCTGGTGGCCGAGGTGATTGAACGCGTCAAGGCGCTGGGCGCGGTGTCGGTGCGCACTCTCAGCGGTATTGAGGAATCGATCAAGTTCCCTTTGCCCAAAGGTCTGCGCATGGACGGCGTCGCCCCGGCGGCAGGCGAAGAGGTTTAGTAGCTATTTTTTAATAGCTGGTTGCGCATATTGGGTAAGCGTTAGCGCCTATTTTTCCTAAAAATTCTCGACTTAAGTCCACAAATCCAGTGGTGGATCGGCAGCCACCGCACGCAGAATGTCGGTGCGCGAGATAAAGCCTTCCAGCAACCCCAGCTCGTTGGTCACCGGCAGGCCGGGCAAGCCGGTATCCATCAGCACCGAGGCCACCCGGCGCAGCCCCGTGTCTGACGAGGCGGTGGGCACCGGCGAGACCATCACCTCATCGACCAGTCGCCGCGCCCGCGCAATCGCTGCTGGCACGCCGCCGGGTTGGGGAATCAGCTCCAGCGGCACCATGTCAGCGCGCAGCAGCAGGCCGATCACACGGCCCAGCGTATCGACCACCGGCGCTTGCGCTACGCCGTGCTCCGTCAGTAGGCTCCAGGCTTCGCTGACCAGAGCACCTTGAGTCACCGTCAGCGCCCCGCGGGTCATCACGTCGCGCACCAAGGTAAGTGGCTGGCGCGCCGTGCTCGACCCCTGGTCGGTCTGCGCGTAGGCACTGACAGCGTCTTGCGCACGCAGGCTGCCAAAGGCGCTGTCGTATGCGGCGGGCGTCACGGTTTCCGCCTGCGCCGTCCCCTGCGGACCGGTGGCACGCAGCGCCTGCGGACGCTGCACCCTGCGTACGGATGCAATGCGCGAAATCTGCTCCGGGCCGCCCCGGAGCATCTGCCCTGAAGGGCCAAAGACAAAAAACATGGCGCTCTCCTGCACGCGGGATGCGTCGTTTAGCTTGCAACATGTTATCGGCTTGTGCGCTCGCAACCTAAAATCGCTGCCATGCTCGACATCCTTCTTCTCCGCAAAGACCTTGCCACCGCCATCGCCGGGCTCGAAGCTCGCAAAAATCCGCAACCCTTTCTCGATGTGCCCGCCTTCCAGACGCTGGAGGCTGAGCGCAAAACGCTGCAAACCCGCACCGAAGAGCTGCAGGCGCAGCGCAACCACCTCTCCAAACACATCGGCATGCTGATGGGCAAGGGCGACAAAGAGGGCGCCGAAGCCGCCAAGGCCCAGGTAGCGGCCTCCAAGCTCGAACTCGAACAATCGGCCACGCGCCTCGAACAAATTCAGGCGGAACTGCAAGCCCTGCTGCTGGCCGTGCCCAACCTGCCGCATGCCAGCGTGCCGGTGGGTGCTGATGAAGCCGCGAACCTCGAAGTGCGCCGCTGGGGAACCGTGCCAAGCTTTGACTTCGAGCCAAAAGACCATGTTGATGTGGGCACACCGCTCGGCCTCGATTTCGACATGGGCGTCAAGCTTTCGGGCTCACGCTTCACCGTAATGAAGGGCCCCATCGCCCGCCTGCACCGCGCGCTCTCGCAGTTCATGCTCGACCTGCAAACACAGGAGCATGGCTACACCGAGTGCTACGTACCCTACGCCGTGAACGCCGATTCGCTCAAAGGCACCGGCCAGCTGCCAAAATTTGAAGGTGACCTGTTCGCCGCCAACAAGGGCGGGCAAGATGCCGAGCCCGTGCCCGACCACGCCGCGCTCTACCTCATCCCCACCAGCGAGGTGCCGCTCACCAATTTTGTGCGCGACGTGGTGGTGGGCGAGGCAGAGTTGCCCATCAAACTCACCGCCCACACCCCGTGCTTCCGCTCAGAAGCTGGCAGCTACGGCCGCGACACGCGCGGCATGATCCGCCAGCACCAGTTCGACAA
>JBQMQB010000324.1:0-2885 GCA_052172715.1 Giesbergeria sp.
GCCAGAACACGGTGCTCGGCCAGATCGAGCGACTCAAGCAGGGCAATTACTGGCTGGACGCCTACAGCCTGTGGGTGGCGCTGCTGGGCCAGGTGCAAGATGGTTTGTACAACCCCGGTTTTGACCGCCGCGCCAGTTTGCGCGGTTTCGACTGGAGCTGGCCGCACCAGCGCGCGGGAAAAGTAGGCGCGCAGGTGACGCAGGTGTCTGCCGCACCTCGTGTCGGCAACATGCTGCAGGTAGAAATGACCGGCCGCGCCGCCCTACCACAGCCCTTGGTGAGCCAGCCAGTGCTGCTGCTGGGCAGCCAGTTTCGCCTCACCGGGCGCTACATGAGTGAGCGCCTTCGCTCGCGCGAAGGGCTGGTGTGGGCACTTCGCTGCGCTGCGGGTGGAGAACGCTTTGCACAGAGCGAGATGCTGAAAGAAACCCAAAAAGAATGGCGACCGTTTCAGCTCGACTTCGAGATGCCGGCCGAATGCGGGGGTGCGGCGCGCTTGCAGCTCGAAGCGACCGCGGCCTGGGAAGCGCGAGCAGGAATGGCCGGGGTGGTGTATTTTGACGACTTCGAGCTGCGCCCCCGCACGGCTGAGGCAACCCAATGATCGACCTGCATTCCCACCTGCTGCCGGGTATTGACGACGGCGCTCGCTCGCTAGAGATGTCGCTCGAAATGGCGCGCCAGGCAGTGGATGCAGGCACGACCATCATGGCTTGCACGCCGCACATCTACCCCGGCCTGTACATGAACGACAGCGCAGGCATTGCCGGGCATATCGCCAAGCTGCAAGCGGAGCTCGATGCCAATGGCATTGCCCTCAAGCTCACACGCGGCGCCGACGCGCACTTGGTGCCTGAATTGCTGGAAGGTCTGCAAAGCGGGCGTGTGCCCACGCTGCACAACTCGCGTTACTTTCTACTAGAACCTTCCCACCACGTGGCACCGCCACATTTCGAGGACTCGGTGTTCCAGATCATGGCAGCCGGTTTTGTACCGCTGGTGACGCACCCCGAGCGCCTGGTGTGGATCGAAGACCACTACCCTACCTTCGTGCGCTTGGCCCAGCGCGGCGCCTGGATGCAGCTAACAGCGGGCTCCATTACCGGCCGCTTCGGCAAGCGCGCGCGCTACTGGAGCGATCGCTTTCTGGACGATGGCTTGGTCGCCGTAGTGGCCAGCGATGCGCACAACACCCGCGCACGCAACCCGCGCATGGACGAAGCGGTGGAGCGTTTGATTTCCTCCGCAGGCAAGGAGGAAGCACGCCGCATGGTGATAGGGCGCCCTCGGGCCGTGCTCAACAACGCTGAGCCCGAAACGGTGCCTGCCGTGCCAGGGCTGGCCAGCAGCAGTGCCACCGCCGGGCGCAAGCCCTGGTACCGACGAATGTTTGGCGCTGGCTGAGCCTCTTTCGGGAAGCGCCTGACCGCAGCGGCGCCACGCTGCAGGCGCCTGCCATGAATTTTGCGGTTCGGGGGTTATAGTGTCAGGTTCCCGAAATGAAACATCTCCTGAACCTTCTGGCCGCCGTGGCCTTGCTCGTATGGGGCACGCAACTGGTGCGCACGGGCATTCTGCGCGTGTTCGGCGCCAGTTTGCGGCAGCTGATTGCGCGCAGCGTGCGCACGCCGCTAACTGCCGCCCTCTCGGGCGTGGGGGTGACGGCGCTGGTGCAGTCGAGCACGGCGACTGCGCTCATCGTCTCTTCCTTCGTCGGCCAAGGGCTAATGGGGCTTGCTGCGGCGCTGGCGGTGATGTTGGGGGCAGACCTTGGCACCAGCATCATGGCGGTGCTGTTCTCGCTTGACCTCTCCTGGCTGTCGCCGTTGTTCATCTTTGTGGGTGTGGTGCTGTACGTGTCGCGCCAAGACACCACTGCCGGGCGCGTGGGCCGGGTGCTGATCGGCCTGGGGCTGATGCTGCTGGCGCTGCGGCTGATCAACGATGCTGCGCGTGAGCTTACGCAGTCAGAAGCGGTGCGCACGCTGCTCGGAGCGCTCACCAGCGACTTGATGCTGGAAATCACCACCGGGGCGATTCTCTCGATCGTGTCGTACTCCAGCTTGGCCACCGTGCTGCTGACGGCCACCTTGGTGGGCTCGGGCGGCGTTCCTGTCGCTGTGGGCCTGGGCTTGGTGGTAGGTGCCAACTTGGGTAGTGGGTTGCTGGCTGTCATCACCACCATGCGCTCAAGCGTCGAGACGCGCCAGGTGCCGCTGGGCAACCTGATATTCAAGATTGTCGGCGTGATCGTCATGGCCCCCCTGATCGGGCCTTGGCTGACCTACGTGCGTCCCCACTTGCCCGACGATGCAACGCTGGTGGTGCTGTTCCACCTGGCCTTCAACGCGGTGATGGCGATCGCCTGCATTGCCTTCACCAAGCCGATAGCCCGTCTGGTTGAGCGTCTGATGCCAATTGAGCAGGTCAACCCCACCGACACGCGGCCACGCCACCTCGACAATTCGGCCCTTAGCACACCGTCACTGGCCATCTCGTGTGCAGCGCGCGAGGCACTGCACCAGGCCGATGTGGTCGAAACGATGCTGCAGGGTATTCACACTGTCATCCGCACGGCCGACCTGAAACTGTCCCAGGATCTGCGCAAGCTCGACGATACGGTCGATGGTCTGTACTCGGACATCAAGTACTACATGACAAAGATTTCCCGCGAGGCGCTGGACGAGCGCGAGGGGCGGCGCTGGGCGGACATCATGGGTTTCACGATCAACATGGAGCAGGTAGGCGACATTATTGAACGCATCCTGATCGACATTGAGGACAAGAAGATTAAGCGTGGACTGAAGTTTTCAGATGCAGGCATGGAGGAAATCAACGACCTGCACGCACGCTTGCTCGACAACCTGCGCCTGGCGATGAGCGT
>JBQMQB010000325.1:0-2882 GCA_052172715.1 Giesbergeria sp.
ATGGGCAACTGCATGCGCAGCTCGTGCTGGGCGACGGCTCCCGTGATGCGCCACGCCGGCACAGAGGTGTCGCGGGGAATGAATTCGCCCGTAGGCATGCCGGTGCGGCTTCGGACCACGGCCACACGCGGTGTGGTGGGGGTGGTGCCGCGCTTGATCACGACCGCGACTTCCTGGCTGGCGAGGTTCACCAGCGCTCCCGGCGGATAAATGCCAAGTGTGTTGAGCATGGCGGCGCCCGCCTCGTCCACCTTCTGGGTTTCGTCGTAGTAGCAGGCCTTGATGGCGGCCGTGACCACCATGGGGGTGCGCCCGGCGCGGGGGGCCATTCTTGCTGCAAATATATCGGTGCGCTGCACCAGGCGTGCGATCTGCGCCGCCTCACTGCGCCCGGCGAGCGGGCCTGGGGCTCGGTCGTGGTGTTGTCGCACGGCGTCTAGCCATATTTGGTCGGATACGCCCAGCGAGGCGAGCAGCGTGGCAGAGCGTTCCGAATGGTCCTGGATCAGGGCAATCTGGGCGCCGGTGAGGGGTGCGCTTTGCTGGGCAAGGCGGTCTTGCAGGTCCGTCATCGAGATGTTCATGGTCAGGGCCACACGCCCGGTGCGCTCGACTTGCGCCATGTTCCAGTGCAGGCCATCGCGGGCCACCAGCATGGAGACGCAGGCCACCAGCAGCACATGGGTGGCGCTGTAGATGCGGGTTTCGTCGCTGGAGCGCTGGATCAAGGTCAGCAGGGTCGCGTCGGGCGTCTGCAGGGAGGCACGGGTGACTTCCCGTTGCAAGGCGAGAAAGCGGGGAGCGAAATCTGCCGCGTTGGGGCTGCCGAGCAGCTGTGAGGTGGACCACTGAATTCCTGGCCAATCCACCGGACCCTCGCGCACACGGGCAGTGGCGGCGGGAGCTGCGCTGTCGATTTTCATCGCGGCGATCTCGCCGAGCGATGTGTCGGAGATCAGCATTTGCTGCAACTGGGCGCGGTAGGCGCGAAAGCTCTCGCCGGATTCGTCGGTATCCACGCACAACTGCACCCCGCGCTCCACAAGCAAGTCCAGCTCGTCTTGCTTGCGCAGAATATGGCCTTTGCTCGCCAGCAGCAAGCCGTCAGTGCCCCTGAGTGAAAAGGGCAGCGGTTGGCCGAGGACGAGAGATGCGGGGTTGAGGGTGACGAGGTTCATGGTGCAGCGTCACATTATCAAACGTCTCTGCCCCTTGCCAGCCGGGCAATAGCGGCAGAGGTGGCAGATAGTTCGCGCTCTATCGATCGGCGGGGAGGTGGAGAGCCGACTGGGCCGTGGCCACGGGCGATCTTTCCGGCGGGCCGCGATGCAGGTGGCGGCGCAGCCATTGCACCAAATCGTCGACGTAGGTGAACACGGCAGGCACCACCAGCAGGCTGAGCACGGTGGAGGTCAGCAAGCCACCAATCACCGCAACCGCCATCGGCGAGCGAAAGCTCATGTCGGCACCCCCCAGTGCCAGCGCGATAGGCAGCATGCCGGCGCCCATGGCCAGCGTCGTCATGATGATGGGGCGGGCACGCTTGTGGCAAGCGTCGAGCAGCGCATCGAGTCGGCTCATGCCCGCGAAGGCCGGTCGGCCGTCGCTTCCATCATGACCGCGCCGGGCCACGATGGCGTATTCGACCAGCAGGATGGAGTTCTTGGTGGCGATGCCCATCAGCATGACGAGCCCGATGAGCGACGGCATGGAAAAGCTTTTTCCCGCAATCAGCAGCCCGACAAAAGCGCCCCCCAGCGCAAGCGGCAGTGCCATCAGGATGGTCACGGGCTGCAATACGTCCTTGAACAGCAGCACCAGCACGATGTAGATGCACACCACGCCCGTGAGCATGGCCAGGCCAAAGCTGGCGAACAGCTCACCCATCATCTCGGCATCGCCCACGTCTGTAAGGCGCACGTGGCTCGGAAGGTCGCGCACTGCGGGGAGGTTTTTCACGGCTTCGGTCACTTCGCCCAGGCCACTGGCACCCAGTTCAATCTCGAAGTTGACGTTGCGCGAGCGGTCGTAGCGGCTGATCACTGCGGGGCCGCCCGCTATTTCCAGTGTGGCAACTTCTGCCAGGCGAACCGGGCCGTTGGCGCCCGGAATGGCCAGGCGTTCGAGTACCGAAAGATCTTCTCTCGCCGTGTCGTTCAGACGCACCACCACGGGAATCTGGCGCTGCGCCAGGTTGAGTTTGGGCAGGTACTGGTCGTAGTCGCCCATGGTGGCCACGCGCAGCGTCTCGGCGATGGCGCTGCTGGTGACGCCCAGATCGGCGGCGCGGGCGAAGTTGGGCCGCACGGCGATTTCCGGGCGCACCAGGCTGGCGTTAGAGCTGACGCCGCCAATGCCGGGAATGGTGCGAATGCCTTGCTCCACGGCGCGCGCGGCGGTGGCCAGCGCTTGTGGGTCTTGGCTGGTGAGTGCCAGCATGTACTTGTCGTTGGAGCCGCCCAGGCCAATTTTGACGCGCACACCAGGCAGGTCGGCCAGTGCGGCGCGCAGGCGCTGTTCGATCTCTTGCTTCTGCGGGCGCTCGCCGCGCGGCGCCAGTTGCAGCGTCAGCGTGGCCTTGCGCGGCTCGCCCGCGCCGCTGCCGGCAAACGGGTCGGTGCCCGCTGAGCCGCCGCCGATGGTGGTGTAGATGCTCTCCACATGGCCTACCCCCCGCACACGTTCTGCGGCCTGCGCCACGGCGGCGCGCGTGTCGGCCAGTACGCTTCCCGGCGGCAACTCAAGGTTGACTTGGGTTTGCGCGTTGTCGTCTGCCGGGATAAAGCCTGAGGGCAGCAGCGGAATCAGTGCAATCGATCCTGCAAAGAACACCAGCGCCCCTGTGACCGTGAGCAGACGGTGCCTGAGGCACCAGCTGGATG
>JBQMQB010000326.1:0-1208 GCA_052172715.1 Giesbergeria sp.
GCCAGAGTTACGGAGGTACTCATGCGCACACCAAGCTATATGCCTACCGGGAAGGCCTCTCAGCAGAATATTCAGCAGCCCGCTGTCTGGCTGCGCATTGCGCTGGTGGTGGCCCTTGCGCTTGCTCTGGCAACCGCGATCGCCGCTGGCTCCACGGACTCGCCTTATGAAGACCAGCTGGTGGATTTGGCGCTGCGCCAGTCCCATGGGCCACGCTGGAATGGCATTGCCCTGAACTCCAGCGCAGTAAAGGCGGTGCTGCTGGACTACGACAACGAACTGGCCTTCAAGGCGCAGCTTGCCATCGAAAAATATGGGGACGACGCCCAGGATGTGCTGGTGCGTTTTGGCGACGACCCCAGTTTTCAGGAGGTCGTCAGGCAGTACGGCGAGAACACCATCCCGGTCATTTCCTATTTTGTGAAAAACGACATTGCGTCGGTTCGACTCTTCTACTTGGCGCAACAAAAGAGCGATGCCACCATCGCTGCGGCCAAGGGGCTGTGGGCCAGGTTGTGGCACCAAGCAGAGGAAGCGGACAGCACGGCAGAGAAGCTGCCAGACACTTACGGCCCCGACTTGCGTGGGCAACGGGCCATCACCACGATCTTGCAGGACGGCCACCAGTTTTTGGGGCAGTTCGTGGTGGATGCTCAAGGACAAGCGGCGTGGGTTCAGACCGAGCGCACGGTGGATGCGGTGAAGTCGCTGTTCCTCTCGGGCGCCATCAACCTGGAAAGAAAGTACAAAAGCGGAACACCGCTGGAACCAGTCGATGTCTTGAGCGCAGGGGTCGACGTGTTCATCTTTGTCGGCGCATTCAAAGCCCTGAAGTTTTTGCGTGCCACCCAAAAGGTGCGTGCGGTCGGTGTGATGCAACGTACCCAGTTGCTGGGGGCTCCGCTCTTGCGCCGAAGTGCGCTGGGCCGTTACGCCATGAAATACGGCCTAGCGGCGGGCGCGGTGACACTGATGGTTCAGCACCCCAGTTTGCTGAACGGCGTTTTCGTGGCGTTGGGCAAGTCGCTGGGCCTATCGCCCTTTCTGGCCAAAACCATCGGCTGGAGTTTGCTGCTGGCGCCCCTGCTTCTGCCGCTGCTTTCACTCTTGACCTTGGCACTGAGTGTGGCGGGCACCCTGTTGCTGGCCACGGGCAAAGGCCTGCGGTGGACACGAACACGCCTTGGGTGGCGCAGAGCACGGACGGT
>JBQMQB010000326.1:1308-2882 GCA_052172715.1 Giesbergeria sp.
ACCGCCAGTGAGAAGGCCATCGCCGCATAGATGTAGCCCTTCGGCACCGCTTGGTCAAAAGCTTCGGCCGTGAGCGCCATACCGACCATGACCAAGAAGGCCAACGCCAGCACTTTGACCGACGCATGGCGGTCCACAAAGTCGCCAATCGGCTTTGCTGCCAGCAGCATCACCCCCACCGAAGCGACGACAGCCGCCACCATGACGCCAATCTGATCGACCATGCCGACCGCGGTGATCACCGAGTCGAGCGAGAACACGATATCGATGACTGCGATCTGGCCAATCACCGCCCAGAACAAACGGCCACCTGAGGCCTTCAACGCCGCAGCATCGGACGTTGGCAGCGCCTTCTCCTCCTTCGCCTCAACCTCGACGAAGATCTCATGCGATGCCTTGTAGAGGAGGAATAGGCCACCCAACAGCAACACCAGGTCGCGGCCGCTGATCCCCATCCCGGCAACCGCAAACAGGTCCGCCGTCAGGCCCATGATCCAACTCAGCATGAACAGCAGCGCCAGCCGCGACCCCATGGCAAAGCCAAGGCCGATGCGGCGGGCCTTGTCGCGCACCTGCGGCGGCAACCGGCCTACAAGGATAGAAATAAAAATGATGTTGTCGATGCCCAGGACGATTTCAAGGGCAGTCAGCATCGCGAAGGCGATCCAGACGTTGGGGTCGAGAAGCAGTTCCATAAGGGTGTTGGCGGCCGTGCGGCGCAATGAAGCGTGGCCGCTGAAGCGGCCACTGGTTGATCGGGTTAGCGCAAGCTGCGCGGCCTCAACGGTCGAAGGCTTATTCGTCGCGCCCGCCAATGCCCAGCAGCATCAGCAAAGCCTGGAACACGTTGAACAGACTCAGGTACACGCCCAGCGTGGCCGTGATGTAGTTGGTCTCCAGGCCATCGCGCACGCGCTTCAGGTCGTACAGGATGAACGCCGTGAAGACGCCCACCATCAGCACCGCAAGCGTGACCATCAGCGCGCTCGACTGCAGGAAGAAGTTGGCAATGCCGGCCACCAGAATCAACAGGGCGCCGACAAACAACCACTTGCCCATGGCCGACAGGTCGCGCTTGATCACCGACGACAGGCTTGCCATGCCCAGGAAGATCGCGCCCGTACCGGCAAACGCCGTCATGATGAGTTCTGCGCCATTGGCCCGGCCCAGCACGTTGCCCACCAGGCGCGAGAGCATCAGGCCCATGAAAAAGGTGAACGCCAGCAGTACGAACACGCCAACTGCAGAGTCCTTGGTCTTCTCGATGGCGTACATGAAGCCGAACGCGCCGCCCAGGAACAGCATCAGCCCGATGCCGGGCGACAGGGCACCCGCAAAACCGGTGGCGACGCCGACCCAGGCGCCCAGCACCGTCGGCACCATGGACAGTGCCAACAGCCAGTAGGTGTTGCGCAAAACCTGGTTGCGTTCGGCGCTTAGGGCCGCGCCCGCCTGCTGGCCGTAGATTGGAAAATTCTGGTTCATGACGTTACCTCTGTAGTGATGGGTTCAAGCAAGCGGCCGAGCCCGGCTTACTTCGCTGCCGCGCGGGCGGCTTGTGCCTTGGCCTTGGC
>JBQMQB010000327.1:0-1063 GCA_052172715.1 Giesbergeria sp.
TTTCCGACGGCCCGAACGCGGTGCCGCTCAAGCACATGCGCGCGCTGCTGGAAACGCTGCTGGCTCTTGACGCCGTCACCAAGAAAAACGGCTTTCTTGAAAACGATTTTGGAGCCTGAGCATGGCCAGCGGTTACATCATTGCATCGGTCGAGGTGACCAACCCCGAGCAGTACGAAGAGTACAAAAAATGGAGCAGTGAAGCCATGCGAGTGCATGGCGCGGAAGTCTGCGTCCGCGGCGGCAAGGTCGAAGTGCTGGAAGGGGACTGGAACCCGGGGCGCACCGTCATCCTCAAGTTTCCCAGTTTTGAAGCAGCCCGAGCCTTCCACGATTCACCCGAGTACCGCAAGGCACGCACGGCGCGCGAAGGCGCTGCCATCATGCGCTTAGTGTGCGTAGAAGGCGTGTAATTCGCTCTTAATAGAATAGCTGCTAACGCTTGTAAAATAAGCGCACAAAGCCATTTTCACTTTAAATTCGTGCCCTTGATGCACCCCCGATTGAAACCCTGCAAGGAACCCCATGAGCGCTATTGTTGACATCGTAGGCCGCGAGATTCTCGACAGCCGAGGCAACCCCACTGTCGAATGCGACGTGCTGCTGGAATCGGGCGTAATGGGCCGCGCTGCGGTGCCATCCGGCGCCTCCACCGGCTCGCGCGAGGCCATGGAGCTGCGCGACGGCGACAAAAGTCGCTACCTGGGCAAGGGCGTGCTCAAAGCCGTAGAGCACATCAACACCGAGATCAGCGAAGCGGTCTTGGGGCTCGACGCCTCCGAGCAGGCGTTTCTCGACAAAACCTTGATCGACCTCGACGGCACCGACAACAAGAGCCGCCTGGGCGCCAACGCCATACTGGCAGTCTCCATGGCTGTGGCACGCGCCGCTGCCGAAGAGTCTGGCCTGCCGCTTTATCGGTACCTGGGTGGCATGAGTGGCATGCAGTTGCCGGTGCCGATGATGAACGTGATCAACGGCGGCGCGCACGCCAACAACACGCTCGACATCCAGGAATTCATGATCATTCCCGTGGGGGCGCCGAGCTTTCGCGAAGCCGTGCG
>JBQMQB010000327.1:1163-2877 GCA_052172715.1 Giesbergeria sp.
GGCGAAGGCCTGTCGCTCAGCGCGCAGGCCTGGACCGACATGCTGGCCACTTGGTGCGACAAATACCCCATCATCAGCATCGAAGACGGCATGGCCGAAGGCGATTGGGATGGCTGGAAAATTTTGTCAGACCGCCTGAACAAGAATGTGCAACTGGTGGGCGATGACCTGTTTGTCACCAACACCAAGATCTTGCAAGAAGGCATCGACAAGGGCATTGCCAACTCGATCCTCATCAAGATCAACCAGATCGGCACACTGACCGAAACTTTCGCCGCCATTGAAATGGCCAAGCGCGCGGGTTACACCGCCGTCATCAGCCACCGTTCGGGCGAAACCGAAGACAGCACGATTGCCGACATCGCCGTCGGCACCAACGCCGGCCAGATCAAGACCGGAAGTCTGAGCCGCTCCGACCGCATGGCCAAGTACAACCAGCTGCTGCGTATAGAGGAAGACCTGGGCGACATTGCCCACTACCCCGGCCGCCGCGCGTTCTACAACCTGCGTTAATTCAGACCCGAGCCGCAAAGCCACTTCTTCATGGGCTCACGCATCGTCACCGTGGTACTGCTGCTCTTGCTGGCGGCGGTGCAAGGGCAGCTGTGGCTGGGCCGAGGCAGCATTCCGCGAGTGGCCAGCATGCAGCAGCAGTTGCGCACGCAAAACATGGCGAACGCAGCAGCGGCAGAGGCCAACCAGCGGCTTGCCTCTGAAGTGCAAGACCTGCGCGAAGGTCTGGACATGGTGGAAGAAAAGGCTCGCAGCGAACTGGGCATGGTCAAGCCTGACGAGATTTTTGTGCAGTACCTGCCCTGAGCACGCTCTACCAACCAAACCCCATTACTATCAAAAGAATAGCTGCTAACGCTTGACAGACAAGCGCTAGCAGCTATTTCTTATTAAGGCTTCGTCTACTCTGTGCAGCCTATTGAATGCTGGGCGGTACAGGGGGCTGGTGCACCGCAGGTGCGGCAAATATGCGCGCCGCGTCCACCGCGTCAAAGCGGTACTGCTGTCCGCAGTATTCGCAGCCGACTTCGATCTGCCCCTGCTCGGCAAGGATACTCTCGGCCTCTTCTCGCCCTAGCGTCTCCAGCATGCGGCCCACACGCTCGCGGCTGCACGAGCACGCAAAGCGCGGGCCTTGCGCACCCTGCTGCGGGGCGAACCGAACCACGCTCTCTTGCCAGAAAAGGCGGCGCAGCACGGTGTCCACATCCAGTCCCAGCAATTCCTCACGCGTCAGGCTTGCGGCCAGTGTGGCAATGCGGTGGTACTCCTCATCGCTGCCCTGCGCCGCTGGATCAGCGCCCCCCAAATTCCCTTCGCCCTGCACCGGCATACGCTGCAGCAGCAGGCCCGCTGCCACTTGGTCGTCGGCGGCCAGCACCAGCGTAGCTTCAAGCTGTTCGGATTGCCGCATGTAGTGCGCCAGCACGTCGCTGATGCGCTCTAGCGGCCGCTCGTGGGAATCGACCAGCGGCACCACGCCTTGGTAGGGTTGCTGGCCAGGAAACTTGTCCTTCGGATCCAGCGTGATGGCGCAGCGGCCGCCGCCAGCCACATTGACCAGCGCAGTCAAGCCGACGCCTTGCGGCACTTCGCCGGTGACCGCCGCAGTGGCGCGAAGCGACAAATCAGACTGCACTTCGGCCACCGCCAGGCGCAGCGGCCCGTCGCCAAAAATCTGCAGCACCAGCGCGCCGTTGAA
>JBQMQB010000328.1:0-2860 GCA_052172715.1 Giesbergeria sp.
GGTGCATCGGGGTCGCTCGGAGGTACCAGCGCCCAAGTCACGGCAATGGCGGCAAACAGCAGAACGTTGGCGGCAGCAATCCATGCCAAGCGCCGCCAACTGCTGGCCTGGCGGGCCAACAATTCACAGGTTTCCGGAATGGAGTGGGCGGCCACAAGTGCCCGGGCGATGCGTTTGCGGATCTCGCCGTGCAGCAACGCATCGCCAAACAGCCCAGGCAGGGCGATGGCAAACATGGCAAAGGCAGCGAACAGGCCCCATTCCACCTGTGCTGGCCAGTGCAGCATCGGGCGGCCCACGCCAAAGATCAGCAGCGCCAGGCCCTCGACCAGGGCCACGTACATCAGCGCCGCCGTCCAAAGGTGGTGCAGCACCATCCAGTTGAGTGTGGCCAGGCTCGCCGCCAGGTTCCAGCCGATTGGCGCACGCCCTGCCTGGTCGAAGCGACCAAACAGCGCCAGGTAGCGCGGCAACTGCACCGGGCCGAGCGCGGCGCGGTAGAGCGCGTCCATGGCGTCGCTGCTGGCCGCGGGTGGTGCGGCGCTGGCGCCGGCAAAGGAGCTTGGCATGGGCATGCGCCATTCTGGCATGGTGGTTCGTGCTTGTGAATGGCAAAAACCCAAGGCAAATATTGCTACAGCGCAGAACCACCAAGCGCCAGCTGCTATGAATGCGGGAGTTCTTGTGCGTGCCCTGCACAAAACTGCATTCGCGCCCAAAATTGTCGGAACGGAGTTTTGCCATGACCACGACCTTGAAGATTGATTTTGTGTCCGACATTTCCTGCCCTTGGTGCGCCATCGGGCTGCACGCGCTGGAGCAAGCGGCCGCCCGGTTGGACGCTGAGGTGCAGCTTGACCTGCATTTCCAGCCGTTCGAGCTCAACCCGCAGATGGGCCCCGAGGGGCAAGACATTGGCGAGCACCTGCAGCAGAAGTACGGCGCCTCGCCCGAACAACGCGAAGCGACCCGCGCGGCCATTGCGGCGCGCGGCGCCGAGCTGGGTTTTGCCTTCACCCCGGGCGCGCGCGGCCGCATCTACAACACCTTTGACGCGCACCGCTTGCTGCACTGGGCTGAGCTGCAGGGGCGGCAACTGCCGCTCAAGCACGCGCTGTTCAAGGCCTATTTCACCAACGGCGAAGACCCGAGTGACCATGCGCTGCTGGTGCGGGTGGCAGGCGAGGTGGGCTTGGACGAAGGCGAGGCGCGCGCCTTGCTGGCCTCAGACCGCTACGCAGCCGAGGTGCGCGAGCGTGAGCAGTTTTACCTGCAGCAGGGCATCCATTCGGTGCCCGCCGTCGTTGTGAACGACCGCCACCTGATTCAGGGTGGCCAGCCTGTGGAAGTTTTTGAGCAGGCGCTGCGGCAGATTGCTGCTGAGCTTTAGCGCTATAAATGATATAGCTGTTTACGCTTTATTCATAAGCCTTAGAGGCCAATTTCGCTAAGACTTATTGGCGGCGCTATTTCGCCAGCGGAATCGGTGTGCTGCGGTCCACCGGCACGGCGGTGATGCTGTTTTGCGGCGAGCCGTCGATGAGCTTGTCGGAATAGCTCAGGTAGACAAGCGTGTTGCGCTCCGGGTCCACCATGCGCACCACGCGCAGGCGCTTGAAGAGCAGCGACATGCGTTCCGAGAATATTTCTTGCTGTTGGCGCAGCGGCTTGGCAAACGCCAGCGGGCCAGTCTGGCGGCAGGCGATGGACGCTTCGGCCCGGTCTTCGGCCAAGCCCAGCGTGCCCTTGATGCCGCCGACGCGGGCGCGCGAGACGTAGCAGGTCACCCCCGAAACGCCCGGGTCGTCGTAGGCTTCGACGAGGATGTCGTGGTCGCGGCCGATCCACTGGAATGCGGTATCGACCGTGCCGATCTTGTCGGCCGCAAGGCCTGCTGTGGTGCCTGCCAGGCACAGGACCGCCATCGCTGTGCGCAGCAGCAGGGCGGGTGCGAAGTGTGTGCTGGGTGTCATGCCGTGCCTCACGCCTCGGCGCAGCGGCGCGCCAGGTGCGCCAGCGCTTCTTCCACCTGGTCCACCAGCACCAGGCACAGGTCGCCAGGGTTCAGGCGCGCCAGGGCGGTGTCGATGGCGATGAATTCACCGCGTATTTCCTCGACATGCTGGGTGCGCGCTGCGCCGGCCAGGCCTTCGCGCAGCAGCCGCATCACCTCGCCGTCGGCGCGGCCGCGTTGGGCGGCGTCTTGGTAGAGCAGCACTTCGTCGAAGGCGGCGCCCAGAATGACGGTTTGCGCACGAATGTCTTCGTCGCGCCGGTCGCCCGCGCCGCTGATGACGACGCTGCGGCGGTTGCCGGGCAGCGCATCCACGGCCGCGACCAGGGCGCGCATGGCGTCCGGGTTGTGGCCGTAGTCGGCAATGATGGTGGCGCCTTTGTAGTCCATCAGGTTAAAGCGGCCGGGCGCGTTGTCGCTGTCGTTCACAAAGCCCGAGAGACCGCGGCGAACGGTTTCCCAAGAAAGACCGGCGCCCCAGGCAGCGGCCACAGACGCCATGACGTTTTCTACCTGGAAGCCGATCTTGCCGTTGCGCGTAATGGGCACGTCGCGCAGGTGGATGGCTTCGCGCCAGGAGCCTTCGGCTGCGACGACCGAATCGCCATCGACATACACCGAGCGGTGGCCTTGGGCGCGGTGCGTGGCCATGACCGGGTGGTGGCGGTCGGCCGCGAAAAAGATAATCTTGCCGGGGCAGGCCGGCGCCATGGCGGCGACGATGGGGTCGGCAGCGTTGAGCACCGCATAGCCATCGGGCGCGACGTTCTGCACGATCACGCGCTTGAGCACCGCCAGGTCTTCGACCGTGGTGATGAAGTTCATCCCCAGGTGGTCGCCCTCGCC
>JBQMQB010000329.1:0-2810 GCA_052172715.1 Giesbergeria sp.
AAGGCGGCGCTGATTGCGCGCTTTGCCTTGAGCGACCGCCAGGCCGAAGACATCCTGGAAATCCGCCTGCGCCAACTCGCGCGGCTGGAAGCCATCAAGATCGAGCAGGAGCTGAAAGAGCTGCGCGAAAGCCAGGGCAAGCTCGAAGACATTTTGAACAACCCCGGCACGCTGCGCCGCACCATGATCCGCGAGATCGAAGCGGATGCCAAAACCTTCGCCGATCCGCGCCGCACGCTGATCCAGGCCGAAAAAAAGGCCGTCGCCGAAGTCAAGGTGGTGGACGAGCCCGTCACCGTTGTCGTCTCGCAAAAGGGTTGGGTACGCTCCCGCAACGGCCACGGGCACGAGGCAGCGAGTTTTGCCTTCAAGGCGGGCGATGGGTTGTACGGCACCTTTGAATGCCGCACGGTCGACACTTTGCTCGGCTTTGGCAGCAACGGCCGCGTGTACTCGGTGGCGGTTTCGCTTCTGCCGGGCGCACGGGGCGACGGCCAGCCGGTGACCACGTTGATTGAGCTGGAAGCGGGCACGCAGGTGCTGCACTACTTTGCCGGCCCGGCAAGTGCCACGCTGCTGCTGTCGGGCTCGGGCGGTTACGGCTTTTTGGCGGCGGTGGAAAACATGGTGTCGCGCCAAAAGGGTGGCAAGACCTTTGTCACGCTGGGCGAGGGCGAGACGCTGTGCGTGCCCTCACACGCTGCAGGCAGTTCCGGCACCCAGCCGTTCCCTCCTGCCACGCATGTGGCCTGCGCCTCCACGGGCGGGCGCATTCTGACGTTCGAGATCAGCGAACTCAAGACCATGACCAACGGCGGCCGAGGGCTGGTGCTGATCGACCTGGAAGACAAGGACACGCTCGCGGGCGCGGCCGCCTATACCCGCAGCATCCGGCTCGACGGCATCGGCCGCGGCGGCAAGCTGCGCGACGAGACGCTGGAGATCCGCTCGCTCAACAATGCCCGCGCTGCGCGGGCGCGCAAAGGCAAGGCCGCAGACTTGGGTTTTAAGCCGGTGACCGTGACGCGGGTGGAATAGTGGCGCTGGGGCAAGGGAATTTGGCCGGAGTTGCAGATTTGGTAGTACGCTCGCACAGGCGGTAAATTTACATTTACATACACACAAGGACGTGACGATGCAGCTCCGAATTGCCCACAAACTGTGGTTGTCCGTGCTGGCTATCGTGCTCATGCTGGCAGTGGTCGTGGGGTTTGCAGGCTTTCGCTCTGCCCGGGCGCAGGTCGAGAGCGACGCAGTCACCGCGGCCATGAAGCTGCGAGTGGATTCCGCCACACGCTGGATGGGGCTTGCGGAAAGTCAGGCAGCGCGCAATCAGGCCATCATCATTAGCAACGATCCGGCGGTGGAAGAGGCCTTGAAAGGCGCTATGGCCACGACGGCCACGCAAGCGAGCGAGGTGCAGAAGAAAATTGAGGCGCTGCCTCTGCTGAGTGCCGACCGTGCCCAGTTGGAGAAAATTGCGGCCGCTCAGAAGGCGGTGGACGGCGCGTTTGAGCAGACACGCCAGCTCAAGCTTGCAGGCCAGATCCCGGAATTGGTCGAATTCATGGAGAAGTCCTACACCCCAGCGACAGGGGAGTATCTGAAATCGCTGGGTGATTTTGTACAACTGCAACAGCAAACTGAGCAAGGCCAATTGCAGCACATTGCCGACTCCCGCGTGACCACGATCCGGGTTGGCATTGCAGCCATGGCCCTGGTGATGGTGGCGATTGGTATAGGCGCCTTCCTGCTCATCCGCAGCATCCAGCAGCCTCTGCGCCAAGCCAACGCGTTGGCTCAGCGTATTGCCGAAGGCGACCTGAGCCAGAGCGAAGCTATCACCCGAGGCGACGAATTCGGTGAGCTGCTGCGCTCGCTCTATGCCATGAGCGCATCGCTTGCGGGCACCGTACTGCAAGTGCGCCAGAGCACTGACAGCATTGCCACGGCCAGCGCC
Source organism: Giesbergeria sp. (assembly GCA_052172715.1). Taxonomy (GTDB): domain Bacteria; phylum Pseudomonadota; class Gammaproteobacteria; order Burkholderiales; family Burkholderiaceae_C; genus Simplicispira. The sequence continues at coordinate 1,961 of JBQMQB010000329.1, forward strand.
GAAATTGCCAGCGGCAACCACGACCTGTCAGCGCGTACTGAGCAAACATCGAGCAACCTGCAGCAAACGGCTGCCGCCATGGAGCAGTTCACCAGCACCATCGCGCAGAGCGCGGGCAGCGCACAGCAAGCAAGCAGTCTGGCCGCCAGCGCCGCCGGCGTGGCGCGACGCGGCGGTGAAGTCGTGACGCAGGTCGTCGCCACCATGCAGGACATCAACCACAGCAGCAAGAAAATCTCCGACATTATTGGCGTGATCGATGGCATTGCCTTCCAGACCAACATCCTGGCGCTCAACGCGGCCGTCGAAGCGGCGCGCGCGGGCGAGCAAGGCCGGGGTTTTGCCGTAGTTGCCAGCGAAGTGCGCAGCCTGGCCGGGCGCAGCGCCGATGCCGCCAAGGAGATCAAGCAGCTCATCAACACCTCGGTCGAAAAAGTCGAGGCGGGCTCGCGCTTGGTGCAGGATGCCGGCACCACCATGCAGGACATCGTGCAGTCGGTACAGCGTGTCAACGACATGATTGGCGAGATCACGGCGGCATCCACTGAGCAGAGCACGGGCATTGCCCAGGTGAACCAAGCCGTGGGCAACCTTGACGAGATGACCCAGCAAAATGCCGCCTTGGTCGAACAAAGCGCGGCAGCTGCGCAAAGCCTGCGAGAGCAGGCCGAGCAATTGGCGCAGGTGGTGTCCACCTTCAAGCTGGGTAGTGCTGCGGTGCCGTCACGTGCGGCGCCAGCCGCTGCACCGCGTGCGGTGCCCCAACCGGCACCTCGTCAGGCATTGCGCTCAGCGGCGCCTGCAGTCGGCAAGGCAGTGCCGCCACGCCTCAACGCTGCAACGCCTGCGA
>JBQMQB010000330.1:0-2809 GCA_052172715.1 Giesbergeria sp.
CGCCCTCTTTGCGCTCGACCGTGACCCCGGCGTAGTTGGCCACCTTCTGGCGGCTGCCGGTGAGCAGGTTGAACAGCGCTGTCTTGCCGCTGTTGGGGTGGCCCAGCAGAGCGAGCTTGCCGGGCAAGGCGCCATGGGCAGCAGCAGTCACGCGGGAACTCCCACGGGCACTGCTGCGAAGGCGTCTGCGGGCTCACCCGCGTTGCCTGGCGGCGTGGCGCCCACGCGCACCAGCGTGGCTTCGCTGCGGCGCAGCGCAAAAGTGCTGCGGCCCACGCGCACGGCAATGGGGTCGCCCCCAGCGGCAGCGCGTGCCAGCACGCGCACGCGCTGGCCAGGCAGAAAACCGATTTCCACCAGGCGCAGCAGCAGCTCGCGTTCGTGGTCCTGTGCCTGCAGGTGCAGGCCCTGAACCCAGCCATCCACGCGCAAAGGCATGTCGGCCAGTGAGACAGCGGCGTTGGGCAAGGAGGCAGCGATGCAGACGGACACAATGGCCTCTTAAAGACAAATAGGAATGGTTCGCATTGTAAAAGTTCTGCGGATGCTGCACATTTTATTTTGGTGGAGCACGCCTGATTGACAGCAGTTTTTTGCTTTGGCGCAAACTTTATCTGGCAGACGGCGACAGCTGCTGCCGAGAGTTTGAAGAAAAAATAGCCTGGTCGGTTACCTGGCGCTACCGCTTGGCTGCCGCCAACCGATACCGGGCGCAGTCGCTCACCGACGCCGCGCTCACCGTTCCGGGATTGGGGTCTGAGCAAGAGTTTCGCTGCGCGAAATCGTGATCCGACCCCCATGCCCGCGCCCCTCACACGGCCTAAGCCGCAGACGAGTTTGCGCGGACCTCGCCTGCAGCGAACACCGCAAGTTTCCAATCAGAAACAATAGCCTACACCGCTTACCCAGTACCGCTTTTTAGCTATTCATATAAGAGCATTTCATCTCGCTTCGCCATACAGCCAGGGCATCTCGAGCAAGCGTTTTCCGAGCAGCCGCAAAGACCAGTCGCGCCCCAACCGCACCACACCGGTGGCGTGGAACACGCTGCCATTGCGCGCGGAGCGCGCCTGTACACGCGCATTGCGCTGCCAGCGATTGAGCGCATAACGGCGTAGGCGCAGGGGGATCTCAAGGTCGCGCATAGCCAGCGCCCGCTGCAGCTCCGTGGCGTCTTCGATCGCCATGCCGGCGCCTTGGGCCAGGTAGGGACGCATGGGGTGCGCCGCGTCGCCCAGCAACGCCACCACACCACGCGCCATGTCGGCTGGTCCCACGACAGGGGGCCGGTCGCACAGCGGCCACAAGCGCCAATGGCTCCGACTGTGGGCCACGGCGCCCACCGCGTCCTGCAAGGCGCTACACGTACCGGAAAGTGCGGTCTGTAAATCAGCAACGTTGGCGCTGTGGTCCCAGTTTTGCAAATCTTCAGGCCGCTCACCGTGCACGATGACCACTAGGTTTTGTAGCTCGCCGCGGCGTACGGGGTACTGTACGGCGTGCAACCGTGGTCCCAGCCAGGCGGTGATCTGGGCCGTGCGCAGGCGCTTGGGCAGCCCCCCCTGTGGCACCAGTGCGCGAAAGGCGAGATGGCCCGAGAAGCGCGGCGTACCGTCGGCGAGCAGCTGGGCGCGTACCTTGCTCCACAGGCCATCGGCACCGAGCAGTGCATCGCCCTCGATCTCACGTCCTTGTGCGGTGCGCACGCGCACCACGTCTTGCGCTTCGGAAAAACTTTCAATGGCCACGTTGGTATGCAACTGCACCGCCCCTTCGCCGACCAACGCCTGACGCAGCAACTGGTGAAGGTCGGCGCGGTGCACTGTGCCGTAGGCGGCGCCATAGCGAGCAATTGCCGTGGCGCCCAAGGGAATCTCTGCCAGCTCTACGCCGTTGAGCGCACTGCGCACCTGCAAGCGCTCAGGGAACGCAGCAATCGCCTGAAACGACTTTTGCAGCCCCCAGGCCTGCAGGCAACGTACGCTGTTGGGGCCCAGCTGAATGCCGGCGCCCACTTCACTGAGTTCGGCTGCACGCTCATACAGGCGCACGTCCCAACCGGCACGGCTGGCAGCGAGCGCGGCTGCCAGACCACCGATGCCGCCACCGGCGATGAGAAGCTGCTCGTTCATGAACCAGGCCTGCGCACCTGCACTACCTCACCGACAAACACCGCGTCAAACCTCCAGCAACTGGCCCAGCACGAAGGGCAGGATGCCACCTGCCTGATAGTAGTCCACCTCGATCGGCGTATCGATGCGCAGGGTGACCCGCACCTCCTTGCGCGAGCCGTCTGCGCGGTGGATCACCAGCAGCGTATCACTGCGCGGGGTGAGCATCGGGTCGGGCAGCACATCGATTGCCTCACTGCCGTCAAGCCCCAGCGACTCCCAAGAATCGGCGCCTTGGAACTGCAGTGGCAACACACCCATGCCGACCAGGTTAGAGCGATGGATACGCTCGAAGCTCTTCGCCACCACAGCCTTGATACCCAATAGCTGCGTGCCCTTGGCGGCCCAGTCGCGGCTCGAACCGGTGCCGTACTCTTCGCCGGCAAACACCACACTGGGTGTCTCTTCGGCGATGTACTGCATGGCCGCGTCGAAAATGAACATCTTCGAGCCCTGCAGCGGACCGGGGTTCTGGTAGAGCGTGACACCGCCCTCTTCGCGCGAGCCGTCGCTGCCTGGCGGGATCATCAAGTTCTTGATGCGCACGTTGGCAAAGGTGCCGCGCATCATCACGTCGTGGTTGCCGCGGCGCGAGCCGTAGCTGTTGAAATCAGGCTTGGCCACGCCGTGCTGCAGCA
>JBQMQB010000331.1:0-2804 GCA_052172715.1 Giesbergeria sp.
TGAAAAATGTGGGCCGTGTAGCACTCACAAATCCGAGTTGTTCAGGGCATCCTTAAAGTACTTATTTTGACGATCAGTTACGCGACGAAATGTGTGCCCGTCATTCGACGGTCACACTTTTGGCCAGGTTTCTGGGTTTGTCCACATCTGTTCCCAGCGCGCAGGCCGTGTGGTACGCCAGCAGCTGCAGCGGCACCACGTGCAGGATGGGGCTGAGCGCTCCATAGTGCTCGGGCATGCGAATGACGTGCACGCCCTCACCGTTGGCAATGCGCGTATCGGCATCGGCCAGTACATACAGCACACCACCACGGGCGCGCACTTCCTGCATGTTGCTCTTGAGCTTTTCCAGCAGCGCGTCGTTGGGCGCTACTGTCACCACCGGCATGCTGCTGGTGACCAGTGCCAGCGGGCCGTGTTTGAGTTCACCAGCCGGGTAGGCCTCGGCGTGGATGTAGCTGATTTCTTTGAGCTTGAGTGCACCTTCGAGTGCAACGGGAAAGTGCAGGCCCCGGCCCAGGAAGAGCGCGTTTTCCATGCGTGCGAAGTCTTCGGCCCAGGCAATAAGCTGGGGTTCGAGTGCCAGGACGGCCTGCAGAGCAACGGGCAAGTGGCGCATGGCCTTGAGGTGGGCGGTCTCTTGCTCGGCGCTTAGGCGCCCTTTGGACTGCGCCAGTGCCAAAGTGAGCAAAAACAGGCCGGCGAGCTGGGTGGTGAATGCTTTGGTGCTGGCCACGCCAATCTCGACTCCCGCGCGGGTCACGTAGGCCAGCTTGCATTCGCGCACCATGGCGCTGGTGGCGACGTTGCAGATGGTGAGCGTGTGCTCCATGCCAAGGCTTTGCGCGTGGCGCAGTGCAGCCAGCGTGTCAGCCGTTTCGCCAGACTGGCTGATGGTGACGACGAGAGTGCGCGGGTCCGGCACGCTGGTGCGGTAGCGGTATTCACTGGCCACCTCCACCTGCGTGGGGATGCCCGCGATGTCCTCTAACCAGTAACGTGCGGTGCAGCCGCTGTAGTAGCTGGTGCCGCAGGCGAGGATGAGCACGCGGTCGATTTGCTCAAACACGCGCCACGCGGCGGCGCCCGGTGTGCCGTTTTGCCCAGGTCCGTCAAACAGCTCGGGGACGATGCCGACCACGCCTTCAAGCGTGGCGGCAATGGCGGCGGGTTGCTCGAAAATTTCCTTTTGCATGTAGTGGCGGTAGGGGCCCAGTTCAACCGCTCCGCTGTGCGCGTGCACGGTGCGCACAGGGCGATCGGTGGTGGTAAGCGGCTTGCCGCTGCTGCCCACAATCCAGTAGCGGCCACGCTGCAGATCGACAATGTCGCCTTCTTCCAAGTAGACGATCTGGTCCGTGACGCCGGCCAGCGCCATGGCGTCGCTGGCCAGAAAGTGCGCCTCGCCCCCCTCGCCCACACCCAATACCAGCGGTGAGCCGGCGCGCGCGCCGACCACGCGGTGGGGTTCGTCTTTGTGCATCACGGCAATGGCGTAGGCGCCGCGCAGCTCGGCAATGCTGGCTTGCACGGCGGCAAACAGGTCGCCGCTGTAGTGGTGGTCAATGAGATGGGCAACGACTTCAGTATCGGTCTGGCTGGTAAACACATAGCCGCGTGCCTGCAGCCGTTCGCGCAATTGCTCGTGGTTTTCAATAATGCCGTTGTGCACCAAGGCGACGTGGCCAGGCTGCGCGGCGGCATCGGGCGTACAGCCGTGGCTGAAGTGCGGGTGCGCGTTGTGCACCGCTGGTGCGCCATGCGTGGCCCAGCGGGTGTGGGCAATGCCGGTGGCACCGGCGAGGTGTTCGGTACGCACCTGCTCCAGCAACTCGGCCACGCGGTGCGTGCTGCGTGCACGCACCAGGCCACCCGCCTGCTTCGGGTCCAGGCTGGCCGCGTGCACCGCGACGCCGCAAGAGTCGTAGCCCCGGTATTCGAGCCGCTGCAGACCTTGAACGAGGGTGGGAACAATGTCATAGAGCGCAACCGCGCCAACGATGCCGCACATGTATAGCCTTTACCGTGGAAGATTGGCAGGAATGCTAAGGGCCCAACCGTGAAATGTGTAGATTGAAATGGAGCCATTATTTTCCATAAAATTCACAATATTGAAAATTTGAAATTTATGGAATATTTATCTTTAGATGATGTCGACATTTCATTGCTGAATGCAATCCAGCAAGACGCTACGCCCACCAACCAGCAGCTGGCCGCACAGTTGGGCATTTCACCGCCTACCTGCCTGCGGCGCGTGCGTCGGCTGCGGGAGGCGGGGCTTATTGCGCGCCAGGTCGCCATCCTTCAACCCGAGGTGCTGGCCGGCGTGCTGGGGCATGGCCTGCACGCCATTGGTGAGGTGCTGCTCGACCGCCAGACGGCCGAGGCGCAAGATGCCTTTGAAGCGCGCGCCGTCGCCGAACCCTGCGTGGCGCAGTGCTGGCGCATGGCCTCGGGCGCGGACTTCGTGCTGGTGCTGCAGGTGCGCGATATGCCGCACTACCTGCAACTTGCCGCGCGCCTTTTTACGCAGGATGCCAACGTGCGCAACGTCAAGCTGCACTTCGCCACACGGCGCGCAAAATTCGAGACACGCCTACCTCTGCCTTCGCCGAAATGAAAGGTTCCGTCGGCAGTGATTGCGCATCCTAAGACCGTCTCATGCTCTTAGGGACTGTTCGACGTGCGGTGTCAAGGCGCTTGGCGTAGAGTGCACGCTATTGCCGTAAGCCACACAAACCGGAGTCCTGCCGAATGGAATTCAAGGATTACTACCAGACGCTGGGCGTAGAGAAAAGCGCCAG
>JBQMQB010000332.1:0-2802 GCA_052172715.1 Giesbergeria sp.
CCCACCACGCGCAGACCGTCGTCCTGTGACAGCAGGGCAATGAGGCCCCGGCGAAACAGCGTGTGGTCGTCCACCACAAAAATCGAAATCGGTTCGCCAAGACTCATGTGGAACTCCAGCTAGGTAGATGCGGCGCTGGCGCCTCTGGGGACGCCGCCGTACCGTGCGCCGTTGCGGGCATTTGCGGCAATTCGATGCACACCGTGGTGCCTGAACCAGGCGTGGACTCCACGCTGACGCGCGCGCCGATACCAGCGGCCCGCTCTCGCACAATGCCCAGCCCTACGTGCAGCGAATCGGGGGCGGGGGCATTGCGCACGTCGAAACCTAGGCCGTCGTCCTGCACTTCGAAGCGCCAACGCGGGTGGCGTTGCACGCGCACTTCAACGTGGCTGGCCTGGGCGTGCTTGCGCACGTTCGAGAGTGCCTCTTGCACCATGTGCAGCACCTGAATCTGCACGTCGGCATCCAGCGGCAGGCCGTGACCTTCCATGCTGAGCTGGGCGGCGATGCCTGTCTGGTGGCCAAACTTGGAAAGCGTCGTGCGCAGCGCCTCTTCAATATCCTCTCCACTGGCACGGGTGCGAAAGTGGACCAGCAGTTCACGCACGTCGGCATAGCACTCGCGCACCCCGACATCGAGTTCGGCCATGCTGCGGTCGCGGGCGCTGTCGTTGCCCTTTTTCACTGCATCGCGTAGCAACTGCGTCTGAATCTTGAGAAACGCGAGCGACTGCGCGATCGAATCGTGCAGCTCGCGCGCCAGCAGACTTCGCTCGTCCGACACGGCCGCCTCACGCTCCAGGGCCGCGGCGCGCAGCCCCTCCATAGAGCTGGCCAGATGGCCCACCATAGCGTCCAGCAGCTCACGCATCTCCTCCGGCACAGCGGCATCGCTGCGGAAAAACAGGTTCAGTTCTCCCAGCACGCGCTGGTGCAGCGCGATGGGAATCGCCACCAGCGTGCGGTAACCCGCCTCGTGGCAATGCGGCAGCTCCATCTGCATGTCTGGCAGTATGGGAATGACACGCATGCGCGCCTGACCGAAGCTCTGTCCACACAGGCAATTGCCGGCGTTAAGGCAATGCTCCTCTTGCGCCATCACCTCCGGCAAGCCATCTGCGGCCAGCATCACGTAGCGCTCGTTGCCCTCGTCCGACCAGCGCACCACGGCGGCGTCGGCGCCCACCACCGCCCGCACCTGCCGCACAAAGCCCTTGGCCAGCACTTGCAAGCTGCCCGCTTGTGTGGCGAGGGCGCTGACTTCATACAGTGCGGCGAGGCGCTGGTTCTTGATTTCCACGCTGGCAGTCTTCTCGCGCACCTTGCTTTCCAGATCGGTGTGCGAAGCCTGCAGCGCGTGCGCCATCAGGTTGAAACCGGCCGCGAGCTGACCAAATTCGTCGTCGGTGTCCACCTCCAGGCGCGTGCCCAACTCACCCTGGCGCACGCGCTCAAGTGCCAGCCGCAAGCGAGCGACGGGGTTGAGCACCACCAGAAAAGTCATGACCACTGCCGCAAAAGCCACAAAAATGGCCAGCCCCATCATGAAGAGCTGCAGCACGTGCAGCGCTGCGGTCCAGCGCGCAATCTGCACCTCGATTGCGTCGACGAAACCGTTCATCACCCCTGCCAGCGCATCTGCCCGCACGACAAGGACAGGCACCGGCGGCGCCTGGGGCGCCATCCACTCTTCACGCACCTTGGCCCACTCACTGCGCACTTGCTCAAAGCGCGAGCGCGTGTCTTTGCTCCAGGGGACAAACAGCGGATGCGAAGGATCGCCGGTGCGCAGCAGCTCCAGACTGGCATCGATCATGGCGACCTGAGCCAAGAGTCTTTCACGTGAACCGTTTTCCACGGCCAGCGCCATGCGCATGGTGTGCATGCGCAAACGCCCTGCCTCATTCACCGCCGCTGCGCCGCCTTCGAGCTTCCAGGTGACCCAAAGCGTCACACTGATAGATGTCAAAGTGACCAGCAAAAACCCTAGACCCATGGTCAGCAGCTTGGTGGAGAGGGTGGTGCGCCGGCGCATGGCGGGCAGTGTAAGGGAGTGCTTTCTCCCCCGACTGCACAAGGCCTACCGCCCTTCGCCAGTAGCATCCAGTCCATGAGCACCACCTTTCCCCCTGCGCTGAGACACGTCCTCGGCCGCCCCTGCATGCTGGCAGCAGCGCTTGCCATGCTGGTCGGCTGCGCAGCGCCCGTGCACTTGCCCAGCGGCTGGCCCGAACGCCTGGCACAGCTGCTGCCCGCCGACGTCATCTTGCTGGGAGAGCAGCACGACGCCCCGGCCCACCAGGCCATGGAACGTGCGGCCGTGCAATGGCTGGCGGCGGGCGGCAGGCTCTCGGCCGTGGTGATCGAAATGGCGGAGGCGGGCCACAGCACCGCAGGGCTTCCCCCAGGGGCCGACGAAACCGCTGTGCGCGCCGCGCTGGGCTGGAACGAGCGCGTATGGCCGTGGCACACCTACGCAGGCGCCGTGATGGCGGCCGTGCGCGCAGGCGTCCCGGTGCTGGGTGGCAACCTGCCCCGCGGCGCCATGGCAAGCGCCATGCAAGACGCAGCGCTCGACACCGTGCTGGCACCCGCTGCCCACGCCGCGCAATGGCAGGCGGTGCGCGAGGGCCACTGCGATCTGCTGCCCGAGACGCAACTGCCCGGCATGGTGCGCATCCAGATTGCCCGCGACCAGAGCATGGCACGCACCGCAGTCGCTGCGCCGCACCACCCAGGGCAGACCGTGCTGCTCATTGCCGGCGGCGGCCATGTGCTGCGCAGCCGAGGCGTGCCGGT
>JBQMQB010000333.1:0-2800 GCA_052172715.1 Giesbergeria sp.
CAGCACAACGCAGATTGCCCTTGTGCCATGTGGCGCATGTGCCAGCCCTCGTGGCGGAGCTGCTGAACGGTGCTGCTGCGGACATCGCCTTGGCATGGGCACTAAGGTCGTCCTGCATAGCTCCTCGCGGCGTGTGATAGCGCGGTCTCGGGCGGTCTGCTGCGTTGCCTTTCACAGCCAATAGCAACGGCTATTGACTGCAAAACACGCCTTGCATCCCATCCCGATCCGCACTACACCCTCTCGCGTCGAGTGATGCAGGACATCCCCAAGGTTTCCGGGATAATTTTCGCCATGACGCAACCCGCTCCCTCTTCTGCGCAGGCTCCCCGCTACGCCCGCGTGCTTTGTATCGCCGGGTCTGACAGCGGCGGTGGCGCCGGTATCCAGGCCGACCTGAAAACCTTTAGCGCCTTGGGCTGCTACGGCATGACGGCCATCACCGCCATCACTGCGCAGAACACGCAGGGCGTGCGCGCCATCCACGGGGTGCCGCCCGACATGCTGCGCGCGCAGATCGATGCTGTGGTGGAAGACATTGGCGTGGACGCCGTGAAAATCGGCATGTTGCATTCGCCCGAAGTGGTGCAGGTGGTGGCCGATGCCATCCGCCGCTACCGCCTGCCGCATGTGGTGCTCGACCCGGTCATGGTGGCCACCAGCGGCGACCGCCTGATGGCCGACGAAACCGTGCAGGTGCTGGTGCGCGAACTGTTTCCGTTGGCCGAGGTGATCACACCCAACCTCGATGAAGCTGCGCTGCTGCTAGGCCACGCCATTCCCGGCATTGCGGCCTTGGACAGTGCCGCCCGCGCTTTGCTGGCGCTGGGAGCGCCGGCCGTGCTGCTCAAAGGCGGGCACCTGGCAGGTGATGAGGTGGTCGACGTGCTGGCGCTGCCGGGCGGCACCCTCAACCACCTGCGCTCGCCACGCATCGCCACGCACAACGGCCACGGCACGGGTTGCACGCTGTCGTCCGCCATTGCGGCGCACCTGGCACTGGGCCTTGCGCTGCCTGATGCGGTGGAGCGGGCGCGTGCCTACATTCTCGGCGCTATCCAGGCTGGCGCTGCTGTGCGCACCGGCAAGGGCCACGGCCCGCTGAACCACGGCTATGCGCCGGTGGCGCAGGTGGTGTTGTAGCGGCTTTCATGCTGCGCCCGATTTCACCGCCCACTGTCCACACTCCAGTCCTACCTCACGGCTGCTTCCGAGGCGCAGGCGCAATGGGATGCAGCGCCTCGTCGGCCAAACCAACCAGCAGCGCGCGCCCGTCAGGCAAGGCGCGGAATTCGCCGAATCGGGCGCGGCTGAAAGGCTCGCCCTGGCCCTCAGGGAAATAGAACGCATCGGTCACCAAGGCCCAGTCGCCGTTCAAACGTTTGAGCGGCAGGTGGCGTTCGCCCGCTGCCAGCGGCTCGCCATCCCGCGCCACGCGCAGCACGGTGGCAACGCCGCGCGCGTCCAGCCGTGCCACCACCAGTACCTGGCTGGTCAGCGTGGTGCGGCCTTGCTCGTCAAGCTGGTGGCGAATGTCGTTCGGAAAGCCGAAATTGAGCGCCATGTAGTCGCCCTGCATCAGCGAGCGTGGGTCGCGCGGCGCTAGCGGCAGGTAGATTTTTTGTCCCTGTGCGATCAGCTGCTCTTTTTGTTGCACGTCTCGGTGTACCAGCCCCAGCGCAGCGGCAGCGGCCAGCGCAATGAGCACCGGCGCCAGCCGGCGGCGCGGGCCCGCTTGGCGGGTGGGCGCCGCTTCGGCGGCTACCCGCCGCTCGCGCAGCGCCCACAAGGCCAGCGCCAGCGCCGCACCCGTGCCCGCCAGCAAGACCGCCTTGTGAACCAGCGGCCATTGCAGCGCGTAATAAAAGCCAGACAACTGCGCCAGCAGCGTCAGCCCCGTAAACGCCAGCAGCTTCCAGCGACCGGTGCCCAGCGCCACCGTGCCCACCAGCGCCACCACACCCACCTGCGGTACCACCAGACAGGCGAGCACCAGCACGGCGACGACCAGCCCCAGCAGCGTCGCGTTGCGCGCCTGGCCACGCTCGCGCAGTTGCCAGTGCACCGCCAGCCACGCTGCTGCGCCCAGCACCAGCGCCAGTTGTACGGCGGTGGGCCAGCCGATGTTCAGAATGTGCGCCAACCCCGCCAGCGGATCGTCGGCAGAGCCGCGTTGGCCGCGGCCCAGCATATTCAGCGCCCAGTAGTGGCGCCCACTGGCAAAACCTGCTGCCAGCAAGAGCGCCACGCTCCCACCATCGGCCAGCGCCGCCACACGGCGCGCCCAGGCATGTACGGACCATTGCGGCTCGCGCACGCACCACAGCGCCCACAGCAGCGCGAGCGCCACCAGCAGGGTGCTTGAGGGGTACATACGCATGTACAGCACTTCGCCTGAGCTGAGTGACCCGAACGTCAGCGCCAGCGCCACCGCGGTGGCCAGCACGCCCAGCACCCGCTGCACCCAGGCCATGCGCACCACCTGTGCTGCCCCCAAAAGCACGGCCAAAAGCACCAGTACGGTCAGGTTGTTCCACTTGAAATCTAGGCCCACCACCAGCAAGGCCAAGCCGGCCAACAAAGCGCTGAAGCCGATCTGTGTGACGAACATGCCGCTCTGGTAGCGCAGCACCGCGCTTGAGCCTGCCAGCAGCAGCGCAGCGGCCACCCACACGCCTGGCTGCTGGAAGAAAAAGTCGTATGACAACAGCGCCAGAAAGCCCAAGAACGGCAGTACGACCAGCTGAGCGCCCAGAAAGCTCAGCACCATAAGCACCCACGTTGGGCCGGCAGCTTCGCC
>JBQMQB010000334.1:0-2780 GCA_052172715.1 Giesbergeria sp.
CCTTGGACTTTGGGGCGCAACTCATATTGCGCCGCAATGTGAGTGAAGACCACAAGCCCAAGCGCTGCGTGCAGCGGCTGGGCTGTAAGACCAGCGTTTGCGCAGCAAACCTTGGACTTTGGGGCGCAACTCATATTGCGCCGCAATGTGAGTGAAGACCACAAAGCCGCACACCGTAGTCCCTTTCCTACGCCCACTGCCCTTTCGCACCGACGCAGCAGTTGCGGCGCACTTCGTATCGTGGTGACTTACCGCCAGGCACCTGGCTGGCACCACCGAGGAGCACCCTATGTTGAAGTACGCCGTCATTTTTGCAGTCATCTCGCTGATCGCCGGAGCCTTGGGCTTTACCGGCGTTGCCGCGGGATCTGCGGGCATCGCCAAGATCCTCTTTGTCCTGTTCCTGGTGCTCGCCGTACTCTTTGTGGTGCTGGCGGTGTTGGGGGTGGGTGCCGTCCGCAAGGCGCTGAAGTAAGCGCCTAAACAGAAGGCGCCAGCTCAGAGCCCACGCTCGCTCAGTGACAGTTGCTGGCGAAAGGCCGGGCGCAACCGGTACAGCTGCGCTGGGCGGTGTGCACCGCCGCCTTGCAGCGCACCCGGCACGGGCTCCAACATGCCCCACTCGTCCATCTTGCGGCGAAAACTCACCTTGTTGAGGGCCTCGCCCAGCACGGCTTCATAGACCGCCTGCAACTGCGGCAACGTGAACGGCTCGGCGCACAAATGCACCGGCAGCGACGAATACTGGCTTTTGCTGCGCACCCTCGCCACCGCTGCAGCCACCATCTCCCTATGGTCAAACGCCAAAGGGGGCAGCTTGTGCACCGGCAGCAGCTGCAGCGCCGCATGGGCCGGTTGCAGCACAGAGGGCGGCACCAAGGCGCAGTACGCCACCGCCACAGACCAGCCACGCGGGTCGCGCGCCGGCCCTGAAAAAGTAGCCAGTTGCTCCAGGTAGGGGCTCACCACCCCCGCCTTGTGCGCAAGCACCCGCGCGGCGCTGGCCTGCGCGCTGGCATCCTCCTGCGGATGGACGTAGCCACCGGGCAGTGCCAGTTGCCCGGCCCAAGGGGAGCGCTCACGCGCCAACAATGCCACATGCAGGGCACCCTCCAGCAATGTCAGCAGCACCACGTCTACGGTGCAGATGAGCGGAGGATGGCTGTCGTTGCGCGGCATGCAGGCAGGTTAATCCATTTTTAGACCTTTACCGCCGCACAGCAACCAGACCACGTTCAACTTAACCATAGACGAAGCAAAACGGTTTTCCAATTTAGTTAGTTGCATTATTGTATTAACTACCTTACACTGGAGGCACTTGCTTCAAGGAGGTTCTCGATGACAACCCGCAATGTTCAGCTTCTGGTGATTGACCCACAAAACGACTTCTGCGATCTGCCCTCCGCCTGGCACGGCACGCAGCCGGACAGCGGCACCCGCCTTGCCCCCAGCCTGCCGGTACCTGGCGCCCACGCCGACATGCAGCGTCTGGCGCAATTCATCGCGGCGCAAGGCACGGCGATTGACGCCATCACCCTCACGCTGGATTCACACCAGCGCCACGACATTGGCCACCCGGGCTTCTGGCGCGCGAGCGGCGGGGCAGCGGTGGCGCCGTTCACCACCATCACAGCGGCACAGCTGCGCGCGGGCGACTACGTGCCCCGCGACCCCGGTGCGCTGGCGCGTGTGGAGGTTTATCTGGATGCGCTGGAGCTGCGCGGGCGCTACACCCACATGGTCTGGCCGGTGCACTGCGAAATCGGCAGTTGGGGCCACGGCGTGCACGCCAGCGTGCTGGCGGCGTGTGGCGACTGGCAGAAGCAGCGCCAGCGCGCCACGGCCACGGTGTTCAAGGGCATGAACCCCTGGACCGAAAACTACAGCGCGCTGCAGGCCGAGGTGCCCGACCCAGCCGACCCCAGCACGCAGCTCAACACGCGTTTGCTGGCGGCACTGGACACAGCCGACCTGCTGCTGATCGCCGGGGAGGCCAGCAGCCACTGCGTGCGCGCCAGCGCCGAACACCTGCTGCAGCACCTGCCCAGCGGCCGCCCCGAGCGCATCGTGCTGCTGACCGACTGCATGTCCCCGGTAGCGGGCTTTGAGGCGCAGCACCAGGCGTTTCTGGCAGCGGCGCAGGCGCAGGGCGTGCAGCTGGCAAATTCAAAAGAAATAAGCCTCTAACGCTTACCCATATTTCGCTACAAGCTATTATTTATATAGCTAATTATCTATATGGAGCTGCCCATGCCTGCCATCATTACCAGCCTGCTCGACACCGACCTGTACAAATTCACCATGTGGCAGGCCATGCTGCACCGGCACCCGCAAACGCAGGCGCAATACGAATTTGTCTGCCGCAACACGCCGGCCTACCCGCTGGCGGAGTTGCTGGGCGCCGTCAACACCGAGCTGGACCGCCTGTGCGAGCTGCGCTTTACGCAGGCTGATCTGGATTACCTGGGCGGTATGCGTTTCATCAAGTCCGACTTCATCGACTTTTTGCGGATCTTTCAGTTCCAGCGCGCCTTCATCAGCGCCAGCGCCGAGGGCGAGCATCTGCGCATCGTGGCGCGCGGGCCGCAGGTGCATGTGATGGGGTTTGAGATTTTTGTGCTCTCCATCGTCAACGAGCTGTACTTTCGCCGCTTTGACGCCGCCACCGCACTGGCGCAAGGGCGCACCAACCTGGCGCGCAAGATCGCCCAGCTGCAAGAGCTGGCCAGCGAGGTGGCACTGGCACACCCGTTCGAGCTGTTTGATTTTGGCGTGCGCCG
>JBQMQB010000335.1:0-2752 GCA_052172715.1 Giesbergeria sp.
GCAGGCTGGGGTCTTTGAGGAGGGTCAGGGGGGAGGTGCTTGTAGTCATGGCTGAAATGGAAGGCGAAAGAAGAAGGGCTGAAGCATCCGGGGCACGCGAATATCGCGGAGGAATCCCGGGCACTTGGGTGGAAAATTATCAGTGTTTTTGGCTTCTACCGCTTATTAAATAAGCGCGAGTAGCTATTAAAAATATAGTGTTGCGGGTCTCGGGCTGTAAGGGCGCGCTATTGGTTAATGATGCGCCGGGCGAACTTTTCTAGGTAGTCCATCAATCGATTGGCACCGGCCACGGCATGGGCTTCATTGCCGGTGGCGATGCCCTCGGCCAGGTGCATGTGGGCGCGGGCGCCCTCGGTGACATCGCCTTCGTGCTGGTAGGCGTACCAGAAGCGTCGGCATTGCACGATGAGCGGCACCACGCACTGCACCGCCGAGCGGTTGTGGCTGGCCTGGTGGTTGACTATGTCAAGGGCGTGGTCGGTTCGCATGTAGTCGTCGAGGTCGCCACGTTCTGCGGTTTGCAGCATTTGCTCGGCACAGCGCACGATGTCCTTGCGCTGCAGCGCCGTGGCGCGGCGCGCCGAGCAGGCTGCGATCAGGCCTTCAAGCGTGCGCCGTGTCTGAATCACATCCAGGTGCTCCGCCAGATCGATGTTGGATACGAGCAGGCCGCGGCGCGGCTGCTGCACGATGAGCCCGCTTGTCACCATGCGCAGCAGGGCTTCCCGCACTGGCGTGCGGCCCAGACCCGTGCGGCCGACGATTTCGGCCTCGACCACTGGGCTGCCCGGCGCGATCTCCAGCGTGGAGAGCATGCTTTCGATGGCGTCGTAGGCGATGTCCGCCGCGCGCCGCTTGGGGTGCGTGTCGGGGATGAACGGGGTGGCGAGGGTAGTCATAGACGAAGAACGGAGCAGACACACAAGCTAGGTATGGTATGCGCCCGTTCTGCGAAGACGGCTGTCAGAGCGATGCGCCGGCCTTGCGCAGCTCGGCAATTTGGGGCGCTTTGGGCAACCAGAGCGTGTCGAACTCGGCAATGAGGGGATCGGGATTGAACGCCGCCGCCGTATGAAAGGCAATCGGCGTGGCCTTGAACTTCTCGATCAGGCCAGCTTCGGTGGTGACGATGTCGTTGATTTGCGCATCCAGCGATTGCGCTACCAAGTGGCGGATTAGCTCTTTGTCTTTCGCGTCCAGATCCTTCCAGATGCGGCCCGACACCAGCGGTGCGAAGGGCATGAACAGTGCATTCATCTGCAGCAGCGATTTGGCGACCTTGTCGAAACGCTGGTTCCACGAGAACTCAATGTCGGCTTCCAGGCCATCGACCTGGCCGTTGCTCATGGCGTCAAACACGGCGGGGGTCGGGATGGGTGTGGGCGCTGCGCCCAGCATTTGGTAGAAATCGCGGTACACCGGGGTGGGGTTGATGCGCAGCTTCATGCCCTTCAAGTCCGTGGGCACGGTGATGTCTTTGGTGGCAAACACCACGCGCATGCCGGTAATGCCCCAGCCCAGGCCAATGGTGCCGGTTTCGCGCGGCAGCACGTCCAGGAGCTTCAATGCCTGTGGGGTTTTGACCAGCTTGGCAACGGCAGGCGTGGAGCGCACCAAATAGGGCGCATTGATCGCTGCCACGCTGGAGACGCGTGAACCCAGCTCTGCCGCTTGAATCCAGCCCATGTCGAGCGCGCCCGATTGCATCTGCTGCATCATTGCGGCCTCGTTGCCGAGCTGGCCCGAGTGGAAAACCGTGATGCTCAAGCGGCCGTTGGTTTCCTTCTTGAGTGCTTCGCCAAATTGCAGCGCGGCGCGGTTCCACGAGTGCCCGGCGGGTGTGATCAGGCCGAGGCGAAATTCCTTGGCCGAATCGGCGTGCACCAGCGATGGGAACGCCAGTGGAGAGGCCGCAGCAAAAGCGGCAGCAGAGGACTGGATGAATTGGCGGCGGGTAGTTGTCATGGGCGTCTCCAGTGGGTTCAGGGGTGGTTCAGGGGTGGCGGTAGAACGGGCGGGGCACAGCAGCGCGTGGCGCTACTTGATCAAACCGAGTGAGAGGCTGGGGAAGAGCGACAGAACCACCAGCGCGACGCAGCTGATGATGAAAAAGGGCAGGGTGACGATGAACATCTTTCCGGGCTTGGCGCCGGTCACGGCGGACGCCACAAAGAAGCTCAGGCCCACGGGCGGCGACATCAGCCCCAGCACCAAGTTGATGACCGCCACCACGCCAAAATGTCGGGGGTCGATGCCATAGACCTCGGTGGCAATGGGCAGCAGGATCGGCACTGTCATGATGAGGCCGGGGATACCGTCAATCACCGTGCCGATGACCAGCAAGATGACGTTGGTCAGCAGCAAAAATGTCACCGGGTCGTGCGCCACGGTCTGGATCCAGGCGGCCACCGCCTGCGGCACTTTGCCGTAGATCAGCAGCCACGAGAACACGGCGGCGGCGGCCACCAGAAACAGCACGATGGCCGAATACATGGCCGAGCGCAGCAAGATACGCGGCATGCTGCCAAAGGAAAATTCTTTGGTCACGAAGCGCCCCACCAGGGCCGCTGCCACGGCGCCCACGGCGGCGGCTTCGGTGGGGTTGGCAAAGCCACCCAGAATGGAGCCGACGATGACAATGGGGATCAGCAGCGTAGGGCTGGCGCTGATCGCGGTGCGGGCGCGCTGGCGCAAGGTGCGGTATTCGCTGCGCGGGTAGTCGTAGAAGAAGCCCATGCAGGCGATCACC
>JBQMQB010000336.1:0-2741 GCA_052172715.1 Giesbergeria sp.
GCCCCTGCTGCTGGCGCACGATGGCCGGCACCTGGTAGCACAGGCTTTTGCCGCCGCCCGTGGGCATGAGCACCAGCGCGTCGCCGCCCTCGATCACATGGCCGACGATGGCTTCCTGCGGGCCACGAAAGGCGTCGTAGCCAAAGACTTCTTTTAGGACGGAGTGGGCGGGAGACAAAGGAATTACTCTCGAATCAATAGCTGCTAACGCTTTTTGCATAAGCGTTAGAGGCCAATTTGGCATAAAAAATACCGACAGATGTCACGCGGCGGTGCACCGGATTATCCGCAGGCCGCCTGCGCCGCTGCCCCGATACAAAGCGAAATAAACCGAAACCGCCGCGAGATGACGCGCAGGCCAGCGCCGCGCACCATAGGGTTTCGTTTCACCACCATTGAAGAGGACACCCCATGAAACCCTGGATCAAAAGAACCCTGTTCGGCATGCTGGGCGCAACGCTGCTGGCGGGCAGCCTGTCGGCCTGCTCCAGCGGCCACGGCTGGCGCCACGGACAGATGGATGAGCAAAGCATGACCGAGATGCGCGGCAAGATGCTGGAGCGGGTCGGCAGCAAGCTGGCGCTCGACACCGCACAAAAGCAAAAGCTCGACCACCTGGCGGGCACCCTGCAAGCCCAGCGCAAGGCCTTCATGGGCGAGTCTGCGCAGCCGCGCGAGGCGTTGCAGGCGCTGGTGGCCGGCACCACGTTCGACCGCGCAGGTGCGCAAACGCTGGTGGATGCCAAAGTGCGCGCCGTGCAGACGGGCAGCCCCGAGGTGATTGCCGCCATGGGCGACTTCTACGACAGCCTCAAACCCGACCAGCAAACCCAAGTGCGCGAGATGATGAGCAAGCGCCGCGGCTGGATGCGCCGCCGCGGTTGAAAGCAAGCCCATGCCTCGCACCCACCACAGCCTGCAGCCGCTGACGCAAGGCCTGCGCGATGTCGGCCCCGCTTTGCTCAAAGGTGTGCCGCAGCCACACGAGGAGCTGCTGGCCCTCGTCTGGGGCCCACGCTTTGACCGCGAGCACGCGCTGGGGCTGACCGCGCACCAGCCCGAGAAAGCCGCGCGCACGCTGCCCGCGCTGCTGTCAGCGGCCGACTGCTTCGATGCGCTGGCGCCAGAGAGCCAGCGGCGCGTGCGCAGTCTCATCCTGCGCCACCACCGGCTGGCAAAGTCGGCGTAAGGCGAGAATCTGCGCACCATGCACCGCATCCTGCTTATCGACGACGACGCCCAGCTCGGGCCGCCGCTGGCCACCTACTTTCAGCGCTTTGAGCTGGAGCTGGTGCAGGCGCTGCGCCCCAGCGAAGGCTTGGCCCTGCTCGAAGGCCCCGGTCAAGGCGGCTTTGATGCGGCCATCCTCGATGTGATGCTGCCCGAGATGGACGGCTTTGAACTCTGCCGCACCATCCGCCGAGCGAGCAACCTGCCCATCGTCATGCTCACTGCCCGCGGCGAGGTGATGGACCGCGTGGTCGGCCTGGAGCTGGGCGCCGACGACTATTTGCCCAAACCTTTTGAGCCGCGCGAACTGGTGGCGCGCCTGCAGACTGTGCTGCGCCGCGTGAAGGCGGCGTCGCCCGCCGACAGCTCTGGCGTGCTGGAGTTTGAGGGTCTGCGCATCGACCCCGCACGCCGCAGCGTGCAGTGCCTGGGCCAGGAGGTAGAGCTCACCGGCACCGAGTTCGACCTGCTGCACCTGCTGGCACGCGAGGCCGGGCGCGTGCTGAGTCGCGACGACATCCTCAACGACCTGCGCGGCCACGAGGCCGAGCTGTACACCCGCGCGGTGGACATTGTGGTGAGCCGCTTGCGCAAGAAGCTCGAACCGCTGGACGCCATCAAGACGCTGCGCAACGCCGGCTACACCCTGGCCTTGCGCCGGGGAGCGGCATGAGGTTTCGCCACCGGTCCGGGCGGCGCCCGCCCTGGCACCGCCGCGCCCGCCAAGCCGTGCGCCGGTCGCTGCGTGTGCGCCTGGTGCTGGTCTTTCTGGTGCTGGCGTTGGCCATGGCGGTCACCTTCATTGCGGGGGTGCAGAAAGCCGTGGCAGTGGGCTGGCGGGAAGCCGCCCGCCCACTGCTGACCGACTACGTGGACCACCTGGCGCAAGAGGTGGGCAGCCCGCCCAGCATCGCGCGCGCCCAGGCCATCACCGCACGGCTGCCGATTGCATTGCGCATCTCCGGCCCCGCGGTGAACTGGGATTCGCAGCCCGGCCAGCGCCCCGACTGGGAGCGCAACCCCAACTGGCACCAGGGCGACGAGCGCGAAAACTTGCTGGTGCGCACCACCGCCGATGGCCACCGGCTGGAGTTTGGCCTGGCCGCGCAAACCTGGCAAAAGCGCCCGCGCATCGCCTGGATCACGCTCGGCGCACTGCTGCTGCTCACGGGCTTTGCCTATGCCTACGTGCGCCGCCTGCTGCGCCCGCTGGACGACATTCGCGCGGGGGCGCAGCGCTTTGGCGCCGGCGCGTTCGACGAGCCCATCCCCGTGCGCTGCGCGAACAGGCCGGACGAGCTGGGGCAGCTCGCCGCCACCATCAACACCATGGGCAGCGACATCCACCAGATGCTCAATGCCAAGCGCGCCCTGCTGCTGGCGATGAGCCATGAGCTGCGCAGCCCGCTGACCCGCGCACGCCTGAATGCCGAGCTGCTGCCTGAAAGTGACGCAGCCAATGCCCCGCGCCAAGCCCTGCTGCGCGACTTGGGCGAGATGGCGCGCTTGAT
>JBQMQB010000337.1:0-2731 GCA_052172715.1 Giesbergeria sp.
CCAGCCGCCCTCACCCGAATGGGGCACCATGCTGGCCGATGCGCGTGAGTTCGTCATGCGGGCCTGGTGGGTTGTCACCTTTCCTGGCCTGATGATTGTCATCGCCGTGCTGGCCTTCAACCTTTTGGGCGACGGGCTGCGCGATGCACTCGACCCCAAGCTCAAACGCTGACCAACCATGGCTTTGCTTGATATTCACCAACTCCACGTGGAGTTTCCTACCCAGGGCGCAGTCATGCACGCCGTCGATGGCGTCAGCCTCCAGGTGCGCGAGGGCGAAGTGCTCGGCATCGTTGGCGAGTCGGGCTCTGGCAAGAGCGTGACCATGATGGCGTTGATGGGCCTCATCGGCTTTCCGGGCCGCGTGCGTGCGGAGCAACTGAAGTTTGACGGCAAGGACCTGCAAAATCTTTCCGATGGCGACAGGCGTCGGTTGATCGGCAAAGACATTGCCATGATCTTTCAGGACCCGACCACCAGCCTGAACCCCTGCTTCACCATCGGTTTCCAGTTGGTCGAAACGCTGCGCTTGCACCTGCACCTCGACAAAAAGGCTGCCAAGCAGCGGGCCATTGAATTGTTGCAGCAGGTCGGTATCCCCGCCGCCGCGTCGCGCCTGTCGGATTACCCGCACCAGATGTCGGGCGGCATGAACCAGCGCGTCATGATCGCCATGGCGATTGCGTGCAACCCGCGTCTCCTGATTGCAGACGAGCCGACCACAGCGCTCGACGTCACGATTCAGGCGCAAATTCTGGAACTGCTGCGCGTGTTACAGCGCGAGCGCGGCATGGCATTGGTGCTGATCACGCACAACATGGGCGTGGTGCAGGAAATGGCGCACAGCGTGGCCGTGATGTACGCCGGGCAGGTGGTCGAGCAAGGCTCGGTTGCTACCTTGTTTGCCGCTCCGCAGCACCCCTATACCGAAGCCTTACTCGCCGCCATGCCAGAGCAGGCCGCGGCGGACGGGCGGCTCGCCACCATTCCTGGGGTCGTGCCCGGTCTGTACGACCGACCCACCGGTTGTCTCTTTGCTCCACGCTGCCGCTATGCGACGCAGCGCTGTGTCGCTACGCGCCCTGCGCTTGAACCTGCGCCCACGCAAGGGGCCGGCGCACTGGTGCGGTGTCACTATCCCCTGGGCGATGCCGGGCGCGATGCGCGCCGTGCGGCCGATGGTGCCTTGGCCGTGGAGGTGGTGGCATGACTACCAGCTCAGAACCCGTGGTCCAGGCCCGCGATTTGCAACAGGTATACGCCATTCGGCGTGGGCCCTTCAAGCCCGCAGCACAACTGCAGGCGGTGGGCGGTGTCTCGTTTGATGTCTATGCGGGCAAGACACTCGCAGTGGTGGGCGAATCGGGTTGTGGCAAGTCCACCTTGGCGCGCATGGTCTCGCTCATTGAGCAGCCAAGCGGTGGGCAGCTTCGCATTGGCGGTGCAGATGTCACGCGCAGCACTGAGCACGAGCGGCGCGCCCTGCGCAAGACCGTACAGCTGGTGTTTCAGAACCCATTCGGCTCGCTCAATCCGCGCAAGAAAATTGGCGCCACGCTAGAGGCGCCACTGGCCATCAACACCCAACTGGGCAAGCAGGAGAGGCGCGAACGTGCCCGCTCCATGCTTGAGCGCGTGGGCCTGCGCCCTGAGTTCGCTGAGCGCTATCCGCACATGTTTTCGGGTGGCCAGCGCCAGCGCATCGCCATCGCACGTGCGCTCATGCTGAGCCCGCAACTGGTGGTGGCAGACGAGCCCGTGTCGGCGCTCGACGTGTCCATTCAGGCGCAGGTGCTTAACCTCCTGGCAGATCTGCAGCAAGAGCTTGGTCTGGCCTACCTGTTCATCTCGCACGACCTGGCGGTGGTGCGCCATATTGCCCACGATGTGCTGGTGATGTACCTCGGGCACGCAGTGGAACAGGGGCCCAAGCACAAGGTTTTTGCCCAGCCCTTGCACCCCTATACCCAGGCATTGCTGGCCTCGACACCAGGTCTGGTGGCCCCGGGCGAGGCGCCGCGCGAACGTGTCGTGCTGCATGGTGAGCTGCCTTCACCGCTCAACCCTCCGCCAGGCTGTGTGTTTTCCACGCGCTGCCCCTATGCCACGGACCATTGCCGCACGGTGCGGCCGTTGCAGCGGCTGCTCGATGAGCGTCTGGTGGCGTGCCACTATGCGGAAGATTTTCTGGCGCCGGCCACAAGCCCGGCACCGTTCAGCGTGCCGGCGAACCCGGCAGTTTCAACCTAGCCTCGAAGGAGTTTTCCGAAATGCCATTCCGTTCCTCGCGCAAACGTTTTGCTTTGGCCACGCTGGTCCTGCCCGTGTTGCTGGCAGCCGGTGCCGCCTCTGCCAAAACGCTGGTGTTCTGCTCAGAAGGCAGCCCAGAGAACTTCTATCCGGGCGTCAATACCACCGGCACCTCGTTTGATGCCAACGAACCCATCTACAACCGCCTGGTCGAATTCGAGCGCGGCGGCACCAAGGTGGTGCCGGGTTTGGCTGAGCGCTGGGACATCTCGGCCGATGGCAAGGAATACACCTTCCATTTGCGCAAGGGCGTCAAATGGCACAACACCAACAAGAGCTTCAAGCCGACGCGGGACATGAACGCCGACGACGTGCTGTTCATGTTCGAGCGCCAGTGGAAGGAAGACAACCCTTACTACAAAGTCACCAGCCCGAACCACTCGTACTTCAACGACATGGGCATACCCAAGCTGCTGGTGTC
>JBQMQB010000338.1:0-2709 GCA_052172715.1 Giesbergeria sp.
GGTCGGCATTGAATTCGGCCATGGCCTGCTGCATGAGGTGCTGGCAGGCAATGGCAGTGAGCGGCGTCTTTTCTGACGGTTTCCAGACCACCGCGTTGCCGCACACCAGCGCCAGGGCGGTGTTCCACGACCACACGGCCACCGGGAAGTTGAAGGCCGAAATGACGCCGACCACGCCCAGTGGGTGCCAGGTTTCCATCATGCGGTGGCCAGGGCGCTCGCTGGCGATGGTCAGGCCATGGAGCTGGCGCGACAGCCCCACGGCAAAGTCGCAGATGTCGATCATCTCTTGCACCTCGCCCAGCCCCTCGGAGCGCACCTTGCCCGCCTCCAGCGACACCAATAGGCCCAGGGCCTGCTTGTGCTGGCGCAACTTCTCTCCCAAGCGGCGTACCAGTTCACCGCGCAGTGGTGCCGGGGTGCTGCGCCACTGCAGGAAGGCGGCGTGCGCGTGGTCGATCAGCGCTTGCGCCTGCTCGGGGCCGTGGTTGGCCAGTTGGGCGTACACCGTGCCGTCACGCGGGGCGCGCACCGTCAAACCCTGGCCGCGCCAGGGGGTGAGGTCCAGGCCAAGTTGCTGCAGGGCAGTGTCGAAGTGGGTGGTGGAATTGGTGGTCATGAGGAATGAAAGAAGAGGCCATTGGCCGATGTTGGTGCCATGGTAATTGCGTCCCACGCATTGAACAACTGCTTAATCAGTCAGAATTGTTGAGTTTTATGAATAATGTGGAGCGGCGGCGGCCATGAGAAAAGACATCCCCAGCCTGGGCGTCCTTCAGGCGTTTGAGGCCTCGGCGCGGTTGCAGAGCTTTTCGCGTGCGTCGGAGGAGCTGGCCCTGACGCCCAGCGCCGTCAGCCGCCACGTGGCCGCGCTGGAAGACCGCCTGGGCGTGACCCTGTTCGTGCGCGCGCGCCAGCGCTTGGCGCTGACCGACACCGGCCGCAGCTACGCCGCGCGCATCCGCCGCCACCTGGAGCAGATCGAACGCGACACGCAGGAAATCCGCGCCGGCCGCGACGAAGGCTATGTGCTGCATCTGGCCGTGGTGTCCACCTTTTGCACGCAGTGGCTCATCCCGCGCCTGCCACAGTTTGCGGCGCAGCACCCGCGCATCACGCTGAACCTGTCGGTGCGCTCAGAAGCGTTTGCGTTTGACGAAAGCGGTTTCGATGCCGCCTTGTACTACGGCGACCGGCTCTGGCCCGACACCCAGGGCCGCATGGTGGTGCCCGAGGGCCCTTGCCTGCCAGTCTGCAGCCCGGCCTATGCGGCGGCGCATGCGCTGCACGAGGAGGCGGCCTGGCTGCAATGCCCGCACCTCACGCTGGCATCGCGCGCCAACGCTTGGCGCGACTGGTACGCCGCACGGGGCTGGCACTACACACTGCACGCCTCGCGCGGGCCGCGCTACGAGTTGTTTTCGATGGTGATTGCCGGTGCCGCTGCAGGCCTGGGCGTGGGGCTGGTGCCGCAGGTGCTGGCGCAGGAGGCGCTGGACAGCGCGCGGCTGGTGCGGGCGCACCCGCAGGATTTGGCGGGCGAACAGGGCTACTGGTTTGTGCAGCCCCAGCACCGGCCCGGTAGCGATGCGCTGCTGGCGCTGCGCGATTGGCTGGGTTCGGTCGCGTGATCGCGCAGCGCGACGAGCAGCACCACGCCGGTCAGTAGCGCGGCAGGTCGGGGTGCGCCAGTTTGCCGCCGCGAATCAGCATCTTGCCGTACTCGGCGCAGCGGTTGAGCGTGGGGATGAGCTTGCCGGGGTTGAGCAGACCATCGGGGTCAAAGGCGAGTTTGAGCGCGCGCATCTGTGCGTTTTCTTCCGGCGAGAACTGCACACACATGCTGGAAAGCTTCTCGACGCCCACGCCGTGCTCGCCGGTAATCGTCCCGCCCATGGCCACGCTGGTTTCCAGAATCTCGGCGCCAAACAGCTCACAGCGGTGGAGCTGATCGGGGTCGTTGGCGTCGAACATGATGAGCGGGTGCAGGTTGCCGTCGCCGGCGTGGAACACGTTGGCGCAGCGCAGACCGTACTTCATTTCCATTTGCTGGATGGCGAGCAGGATGTCGGCGAGGCGCTTTCTCGGAATGGTCGAATCCATGCACATGTAGTCTGGGCTGATGCGGCCACTGGCGGGGAAGGCGTTTTTGCGCCCGCTCCAAAAGCGCAGGCGTTCGGCCTCGTTCTGGCTGACGGCTATGGCCGTGGCGCCCGCACCTTCCAGCACGGCGCGCATGCGGGCGATTTCTTCTTCCACTTCTTCAGGTGTGCCGTCGCTCTCGCACAGCAAAATCGCTTCGGCCGTGAGGTCGTAGCCAGCGTGCACGAAGTCTTCGACGGCGGCGGTCATGGGCTTGTCCATCATCTCCAGCCCGGCTGGGATGATGCCCGCGGCAATCACCGAGGCGACCGCATCGCCAGCTTTGCGGATGTCGTCAAAGCTGGCCATGATGCAGCGAGCCAGCAGTGGTTTTGGGATGAGTTTTACCGTCACTTCGGTCGCCACGGCCAGCATGCCTTCGCTGCCAATGACAGTCGCCAGCAGGTCGTAACCGGGGCTGTCGAGCGCACCGCTGCCGAACTGCACCGGCTCGCCCTCCATGGTGAAGCCACGCACCGCCAGCACGTTGTGCACCGTCAAACCGTATTTCAGGCAGTGCACGCCGCCCGAGTTTTCCGCCACGTTGCCGCCAATGGTGCAGGCAAT
>JBQMQB010000339.1:0-2705 GCA_052172715.1 Giesbergeria sp.
TCAAACCCACCGCCGCGCCACGGCGCCGTGCTGGGGCAGCTTGCCGACATGGACCTGCGCCTGCTGCACGTATTCAAGAGTGTGGCCGAGTGCGGCGGGCTCTCAGCCGCCGAGCTGGAGCTGAACATCGGCACCAGCACGGTCAGCCGCCACATGAAGGATCTGGAAACGCGCCTGGGCCTGACGCTGTGCCGCCGGGGCCGTGCCGGATTTGCGCTCACGCCCGAAGGCCAGCGCGTGTACGACGAGACGCTGCGCCTGCTGGCCAGCGTGGACGCTTTTCGCAGCAGCATCGACGACATCCACCACCGCATGGGCGGGCAGCTGGACGTGGCGGTGTTCGACAAAACTGCCAGCAACCCCGAGGCGCATGTGGATGTGGCGATCGCACTTTTTGCCGAGCGCGCGCCAGATGTAGCGCTGCACCTGCATGTGGCGGGCATTCCCGCTATTGAGCGTGGGCTGATGGATGGGCGCTTTCAGGTTGGCATCGTGCCTACACACCGCGCCTCACAAAGCTTGGTGTACGAAAGCCTGTTCCACGAAAACATGCTGCTGTACTGCGGCGCACGCCACCCACTTTTTGCGGGCAACGACGCAGAACTGACATGGGAAAAACTGCGCACTTGGCCCTTTGCCGGGCTCGGTTACCACTCGCCGAACATGGAGCTTGGCCACCGTGCGCGCCTGCCGCGCAAGGCGACCGGGTTTGATCAGGAGTCAATTGCCACCTTGCTGCTTTCCGGACAGTACCTGGGGTTCCTACCGGACCACTATGCCGAAGCCTTCGAGCGGCGCGGCCACTTGCGGGCCGTGCGACCTGATCTGTTTTTCTACCACTGCGAATTCGTCAGCGTACTGCGCCGCTCACCCCAGCCTGCCCGAGCCGCCCAAGCGTTTGCGCTGTGCTTGCGCGAGGCGCATGGCGCAGCGCAATAGGAGCCTGTTGCCGATTTGGCGCGTGAGGCACAAAATAGCAGTTACGCCACGTTTTTGGAGCGCCACCATGTCCAGCCTCAACTCCATCGCCTCGTCCGGTATTGCTGCCGCTCAGCTGCGGCTGGACGCAGCCTCCAGCAATGTGGCCAACATGAACACGCCCGGCTACCGCGCCCGGCAGGTTGCGCAGCAGGCTGCACCAGAAGGCGGCGTGAATGCGAGCGTGCAGCGTGCAAGCACACAGGGCGTGTCGCTGGAAAAGGAAATCGTCGACCAACTGGCAGCCAAACAGGCTTTTCTGGCCAATGTGCAAACGCTGCGCACCGGTGACGCGGTGATGGGCACGCTGCTCAACGTGCGGGCCTGAGCGCCGCGCTGGCTGCAGGGGCCCTCGGCTCCTGAAAATGCATCGTGTAACGACGAGCCTACTTGTTAGCGACGGCAAGATTCTCTTCGCTGCAAGAGCCATCGCTCCCTGCGCTTCCTTGTTCTGCGCCTTCCGTCACATTCTCATTGGGTTGGCTCGCAAAAAAGGTGTCAAAACCCCCACCCCCGTTGCTATCATGGCCGCCACTCTTTTGCCCGCCACCAGGAGCAACGCATGGCCTTAATGGATTTCATCAAGAAACAGTTCATCGACGTCATCGAATGGACGGAAGACGGCGACGGCACTCTGGCCTGGCGCTTTCCCATGGCGGACATGGAAATCCAGAACGGCGGCGTGCTGGTGGTGCGCGAATCGCAGATGGCGGTCTTCGTCAACGAAGGCCAGGTGGCCGACGTGTTCAGTCCTGGCACCCACAAGCTGACGACGCAGACCCTGCCGCTGCTGACCAACTTGAAGAACTGGGACAAATTGTTCCAGTCGCCCTTCAAGAGCGACGTGTACTTCTTCAGTACGCGCCAACAGCTCGATCAGAAGTGGGGCACACCCCAGCCCATCACCATCCGCGACAAGGATTTCGGCGCGGTGCGGCTGCGCGCCTTTGGCAACTACGCCTACCGCATCGTCGACCCCAAGGCGTTCTACAAAGAAGTCTCGGGCACCCGCCCTAGCTACCCCGTAGGCGACCTCGAAGGCCAGCTGCGCGGATTGGTGCTGCAAAACATCAGCACCGCCATTGCCAGCAGCGGCGTGCCGTTCCTGGACCTGGCCGCCAACCAGGTGATGTTTGCCGACGCGCTGACAAAGGAACTGACGCCTGCATTTGAAAAGCTCGGCCTCAAGGTCGAGAGCATGACGGTGCAGAACCTCTCGCTGCCCGAAGATCTGCAGAAAATCCTCGACCAAAAAATCGGCATGGGCATGGTCGGCAACGACATGGGCAAGTTCATGCAGTACCAGACGGCGCAGGCCATCCCCAAATTTGCCGAAGGCGCAGGCGGCGGCGGCGGCATCGCCGGCGACGCCATGGGTCTGGGCGCCGGCGTGGCGCTGGGCCAGGTGATGGCGCAGAACCTCGCGGCCGGTCTGCAAGGCGGCGGTGCGCAAATACCTGCGGCTGCAGCCGCCGCAGCAGTCGGCGTCAAAGCCGAAGACGTCATGGCGACGCTGGAAAAGCTCGGTGAACTCAAGTCCAAAGGCATCCTGACGCAGGAAGAGTTCGACAGCAAGAAGGCCGAATTGTTAAAGAAATTGGTGTGATAGCTATAATTTTAATAGCTATTAGCGCTTAATCTGTAAGCCCTAGAGCCTAAAAACACTTTAAATCCGGCTCATGGCCACAGAACCCACCCAGCGCGCCTACCGCGCGCCCTGTCCTGGC
>JBQMQB010000340.1:0-2702 GCA_052172715.1 Giesbergeria sp.
AACATCCACAACATCGCCATCGAAGGCGTGTTCGACGACTGCCAGGACATCGTCAAGGCGGTCAGCAACGACCTGGAATTCAAGCGCCGCTACAAGATCGGCACCGTCAACAGCATCAACTGGGCGCGGTTGCTGGCGCAGGTGGTGTACTACTTTGCCGGGTACTTGCAGGCGACCACGTCGAACGGGCAGAAAGTCAGTTTCACCGTGCCGTCGGGCAACTTCGGCAACGTCTGCGCCGGCCATGTGGCGCGCATGATGGGCCTGCCTATCGCCACGCTGGTGGTGGCCACCAACGAAAACGACGTGCTCGACGAGTTTTTCCGTACCGGTGTGTACCGCGTGCGAACCAGCTGCGACACGCATGAGACGTCGAGCCCGTCGATGGATATCAGCAAGGCCAGCAATTTCGAACGCTTTGTGTTCGACCTGCTGGGCCGCGACGCGGCGCGCACGCAGGCGCTGTTTGGCGCAGCACTGGCACAAGGTGGCCAGTTCGACCTTAGCGACGACCCGCACTTTCCCGAGGCCGCTGCCCGCTACGGCTTTGTCAGCGGCAAGAGCACCCACGCCGACCGCCTGGCGACCATCCGCGCCACATTTGAGCGCTTCGGCATGACCATCGACACCCACACCGCAGACGGGGTGAAGGTGGCGCGTGAGCACCTGGGCAGCGCCGGTGTGCCCATGATCGTGCTGGAGACGGCCCTGCCCATCAAGTTTGCTGAGACCATCACCGAAGCACTGGGCCACCCGCCCGAGCGGCCGGCGCGCTTTGAAGGCATTGAGGCGCTGCCCAAACGGGTGCTGCTGATGGCGGCCGATGCCGCGCAGGTCAAGGCGTACATCGCCGAGCACACGCATTTGTAGAAATAATGGCCGTTATCGCTTGCCTAATAAGCGTCTAAGGCTATCATAAATATAGCAATCAGGAGTTCGCATGAAGGTTGTCGGCTTTGCCGGTTATTCGGGCAGCGGCAAGACCACCCTGGTCGAAAAGCTGATTCCTGAGTTGCGCAGGCGTGGTCTGCGCGTCTCAGTGGTCAAGCATGCGCACCACCGCTTCGACATCGACCACCCGGGCAAAGACAGCTATCGGCACCGTGAGGCCGGCGCGTTTGAGGTGGTGGTGGCCTCTGACCAGCGCTTGGCGCTAATGCGCGAGTTCGAGCAGCCCACCCGGCTCTCGGTCCACCATCTGCTCGCCGAGCTGTACGAAGGCGTTGACTGGGTGTTTGTCGAGGGCTTCAAGGAAAGCGACCTGCCCAAGATCGAAATTTGGCGTGTTTCCGAGCCTGGCGGCGCGCCGCGCCCGGTGCGCTACGAACACGACGGTTTCGTTGTCGCTGTGGCCACAGATACGCCGGACCAGCTGCCGGTGCCCACAGGCCTTCCCCTCTTCGACCTCAACGCACCGGCCGATATCGCCGCCTGGCTGCTGGCGCAAGGCGAGCGGTTCGATTACGACTGGGACCTTCACGCGGAGCAACTTCCATGAGGCCGCCCTTGAAACCGCTGGACGACGCCCTGGCCGAACTGCTGGCCCATGCCGCCCCGCTGACGGGCAGCGACACCGTCGCCACCTGGGACGCCGATGGCCGCGTGCTGCAAATCGCCGCCGTCTCGCCCCTGCAGGTGCCTCCTCAAGACAACAGTGCCATGGACGGCTATGCCCTGCGCTGCGGCGACGCGGCGCAGCCGGGCGCGCAGCTTCCGGTCTCGCAGCGCATTCCCGCAGGAATGGTGGGTGAGCCGCTTGCACCGGGCACAGCAGCGCGTATTTTTACCGGCGCGCCGGTGCCGCCGGGGGCTGACGCCGTTGCCATGCAGGAAGACTGCGAACTGCAAGATGGGGGTGTGGTGCGGTTCCACACCGCGCCCCAGCCAGGCCAGTGGATTCGCCGTGCCGGCGAAGACATCACCCTGGGCAGCGAGGTGCTGGCGGCTGGCACGCGCCTCTCGCCCGCCGAACTTGGTCTGGCCGCCAGCATTGGTCTGGCGCAACTGCAGGTGGCGCGCCGCCCGCGTGTGGCGCTGTTCTCCACGGGCGACGAGCTGGTCATGCCCGGCGAGGTAGCGCCCGAGAACATGCGCCCCGGCGCCATCTACAACAGCAACCGCTTCTTCCTGCGCGCCATGCTGCTGCGCCTGGGCTGCGAGGTGAGCGATTTCGGTATCGTTCCCGACCGGCGCGAGGCAACCATTGCCGCGCTGCGCGAAGCGGCGCAGGCGCACGACCTAATTTTGACCAGCGGCGGCGTCTCGGTCGGCGAGGAAGACCACGTCAAACCCGCTGTGCAAGCCCTCGGACGCCTCGACCTTTGGCAAATCGCCATGAAGCCCGGCAAACCCTTTGCCTACGGCCATGTGGACAGCCCCTGGGGCGGCGCGCACTTCATGGGCCTGCCGGGCAACCCGGTGGCGAGCTTTATGACCTTTGCGGTGCTGGTGCGACCCTTTCTGCTGCGCCTGCAGGGCGTGGCCGATGTTGCGCCGGCCTCCTTTGCGGTGCGGGCCGATTTCGCCTTGCCCCGCGCCGACAAACGCCGCGAGTTCCTGCGTGTGCGTCGCAACACCCAAGGTGGGGTCAGCCTGTTTGCCAACCAGAGCTCGGGCGTGCTTACCTCGGCCGTCTGGGGCGATGGCGTGGTGGACAACCCGGCAGGTTGCACCGTCGTGCCCGGCGACACGGTGCGCTTCAT
>JBQMQB010000341.1:0-2681 GCA_052172715.1 Giesbergeria sp.
AGACGAACGTGCGAGCGGCACGGCAGGCACGGGGTTCTTTCGCGTGCAAGGACATGCGCCAGACACTGGCAGTCTGCACTGAGCCCTAGAATCTTCTTGGTCTCGGAAGTCACCGGCTGTAAAACGACCGCAGCGGTCGCTTTTCCACCGGTGTTTTGCCCCATAACCTAGTGATGGGACTGAAAATCCGGCAAAAACAGTCCTCACCGGGACTGTTTTTCGCTTTCGGGGCTCCTAGTACCTCGATATCTGGCCGTTGATCATGCGCACGCGGTCTCCAACGCGCAGATCGCCTGGCGAACCCACGTCGTAGTCGCGCCGCCCGCCCTGGTCCAGATCGATCACGATGCGGTAGCCGCCAGGACCGCTTTCGCTGTTGCGCGCCTCAATGGCGTTGCCCGCCAGCGCACCGCCGATGACGCCCACTCCAGTGGCCGCAGTGCGACCACTGCCCTTGCCGACCTGGTGCCCAAGCACACCGCCCACCACCGCACCCAAGACAGCACCTGCACCTGTAGTCTGGCCCGATCGCTGACCTTGCAAGGTATAGACATTGGCCACTCGGCCATATTCAGTACCGCGCGCGGGCGCCGGATAGGCGCTTTGCTGACGACTGTTGTCCGGGTAATGCTGACGAGGCGCGGCGCATGCAGCCAAGCTGACCGCAAGCACTGCGCTGGCGGTCACAAGGCCTGCACGTCGGAAATTCAAAGCGTTCATACTATTCTCCTGAAAGGGTTGGACGCCCGCGTCACGGGCGTTCCGAGCGGCTCAAATCCTAATTGGAGCGGCATCGGCTGGATAAAGTTGCAGGGTTTGGCGTCGGCACTAGGTCGGCCATCAGGCGCCCGACGTGTAGTCGCAGGACTACAGGTGCGGCGATACACCGCGTCAAGCTTTGCCCGTAGACCCATAACCACCCTCGCCCCGTACGCTGGGTGCAAACGTGTCGACCACGGTGAACTGCGCTTGCACTACGGGGACCACCACAAGCTGCGCCAGACGCTCCATGGGCTGGATGGTGAAACTTTTGGCGCTGCGGTTCCAAGCGCTGACCATCAGCTCTCCCTGGTAGTCACTGTCAATCAACCCCACCAGGTTGCCCAGCACGATGCCGTGCTTGTGCCCAAGACCTGAACGCGGCAGGATCAGCGCCGCATAGCCAGTATTGGCCAGATGCATCGCCAGCCCAGTGCGCACCAGTTCGCACGCACCTGGCGCAAGCGTGAGCGGCGCATCCAGGCAGGCGCGCAAATCCAAGCCGGCGCTGCCGGGGGTGGCGTAGGCAGGCAGACAGTCGGCCATGCGTGCGTCGAGAATTTTGATATCAATATTCATTGGCGTTTGTTTGCCTTGCATTTTTGCTCTGCCAGCGCCTGCAGGTCGCTCATGAGCGCCGAAAGCGATGCACGCGGTGAAGTTGGCCGCACGCTCGGTTTAACCACAGCAGCCAGAGCCCGCTTCCAGCGGCCCACGACCCACCATGCAAGCACCGCAACGGCCACACCAAAGGGCGACCCGAGCCCGACCAGCACCAGAGCCACCAGCTGCACCAGGGCCACGACCAACAAACCCAGTTGCGCGACATTAAGCAAGGCTGCCAAAGGTGCCTTGAGCGCCTGTAGGTCGGGCAGTTCCACGCTGGCGACTGCGGGCCTGGGGGTTGCAGGGACGGCAGCAGCAGCAATTGCGGCCACAGGCCTGGCACGCTGCATGACTTCGGCGAGGTACGGCACGCGCCCTGGTTCTTCCGGCAATCGAACGGCGTGCGCAGCAGTTAGACGCTCCACATAGAGCGCGAAATCGCCATTCCTGGGCGTGTCCCATTCGGGTTTGATAGGACTTGGGAACGGGTTCACCGCGCGGCCTCATCCGCGAGCCGGGCGGCAATCTGCACCACGAGTTGCTGCGCCAGCACGCGTTTGCTGGCCCGCGGCAGTTCACTGTGGCCTTTAGCGTCCACCAGCAGCAGTGCGTTGTCGTCCTGGCCGAACGTGGCCGGGCCGATATTGCCCACCAGCAGAGGAACCCCCTTGCGCGCACGCTTTGCGGTGGCATGCGCCAGCAGGTCGTGGCTTTCGGCGGCAAAACCCACACAGTACAAGGCGCCACTTCGCGCACGCTCCGATTGGGCCACCGCAGCCAAAATGTCGGGGTTTTCAGAGAACGCCAGCGTGGGCGCGGCGCCGCTGCCGTCTTTCTTGATTTTTTCCTGCGAGCTGCTGGCTGGGCGCCAGTCAGCGACCGCCGCTGTCGCTATAAAAATAGTGGCTTGTTGGGCAAGTGGAATCACCGCATCGAACATGTTTTGTGCGGACATCACGTCGATGCGTCGCACACCACGCGGCGTGGGCAGCGCCACCGGGCCAGCCACCAAGGTCACTTCGGCGCCCGCCTCGCGCGCTGCGCGGGCAATGGCAAAGCCCATCTTGCCGCTCGAATGGTTGGTGATGCCGCGCACCGGGTCAATGGCCTCGAACGTGGGGCCAGCGCTGACCAGCACCTGCTGCCCTGCAAGCCGCTTGGGCTGGAAGAAGGCGATCACCTCCTCCAGCAATTCCTGGGCTTCGAGCATGCGCCCATCGCCGACTTCACCACAGGCCTGGTCGCCGTTACCAACGCCCAGCAGCACTGCACCGTCGGCCTGCACCTGGGCCAGGTTGCGCTGCGTCGCCGGGTGG
>JBQMQB010000342.1:0-2671 GCA_052172715.1 Giesbergeria sp.
GGTTGGCGCTGCAGCGGCCCATTATCCGGTTGCGCTGCGGCGCTCCACAGTGAACGGAGGCAGCCCTTTGAGCAGCCGCTGGCCATAGCTGGTGCGGGACAGCCGCTTGTCGTAGCAGTACACATGCGCCTGGTCGTCCTCGCTGCGAATCGCCCGGCCAGCCCACTGCGCCAGCCGCAGGGCGGTGGCCGGCACCACCAGTTCGCTAAACGGGTCGCGCCCGACGCTGCGCAGCCACTCGGCGCGCGCTTCGGCAACCGGGTCGTCAGGCGGGGCAAAGGGCAGCTTGGTGATGAAGACCGATTCGCACAGCGCGCCCGGCAAATCCAGCCCCTCGCCAAACGATTGCATGCCAAAGACGATGGACGGCTCGCCCGCCGCTACGCGCTCGCGGTGCTGTGCCAGAAGCTGCGGGCGCGGCAGCTGGTTTTGCACCAGCACGCGTGGGCGCATGTCGGTGGCCAGTGCCTCAACTGCGCGGCGCATTTGCTCGCGCGAGGTGAACAGCACCAGGGCACCGGCGCGCACGCGCGTCAGGTCTTCGAGCAAGGCGTCTACCATTTCGGGGGTGAAGCTGTCGGCGTCCTTTGGGTCGGCGTGGGTTTCTGCGAGCACCAGCGTGCCTTGGGCGGCGTAGTCGAAGGGGCTGGCGACTTCGAGCGTGGTGGCGGCGTCGTCCCCCCACAGGCCGGACTCGCGCAGAAAGAAATCAAAGCTGCCGCAGGTGGTGAGCGTGGCCGAGGTCAGCACCGCGCCGCGCACCACGCTCCACAACTGCTGGCGCAGTGCGTTGCCGGGCAACACCGGGCTGGCGTGGGCCTGCAGCACCAAAAATTCGCCACTTTGTGCCAGCGTGAACCACTTGGCTGCGGGCACCGCAGCGTCGCCCTCCGTCGGCGCTTGCAGCAGCAGCGTGGCGCAGGCGTGCACCTCTTCCAGCCGAGGCGCGAGCATGCCAATCTGCGCGTACAGCGCGGCCAGGCGCCGCGCCTCCAGTGGCGTGTCGCGCAGTGCGGCGCGCAGTGCCTTGGCAATGGCGCGCAGGCTGTCTAAAAATTCGCTGGCCTGTTGCGCCACTTCTGCCAGGGGCGCCGCCAGCTGCGGGGCCAGCAGCCCACGCGGCGGCCGGTGCCGCGTGGGCATGGCGGCATCGCCGGGTCGGCTCCAGCGCCGGTTGCCGGTGCCGCCCATTCCTCCAGTCTCGCCGCGCAGCTCGGGGCCGTAGGCGTCCAGCGCCAAGCGTTCCATGGCTTGCAGCGCCTGGCGCAGGCCGCTCGCCTGGGCCGGGATGTCGGCGACCTCCATCACCTCCAGCAGAGTGCCCACGCGCAGCGCGCGGCTTGTCAGGCGCTCGATCCACGCCAGGCGGCTCAGGTCCATGCGGCAGGCGAATTGTTCCAGCGCCGTGGCGGGCAGGTGGTGCGCTTCGTCGAGCACCAGCAGGCAGTTGTCCAGCTCGGGCAGCACGCGTGCGCCGAGCGAGGCGAGCAGCAAATCGTGGTTCACCACAATGACCTGCGCGCCCACCAGCGCCTTGCGCGCTTCGAAATAGCTGCATTCGTTAAAGACCGGGCAGTGCTTGCCGGTGCACGAACTTGCCTCAGCGGCGACCGGGCGCCACAGCGCGGGGTCGGGCTGCTCGTGCAGGTTGTCGCGGTCGCCGTCCCAGGCGCTGCTGGCAAGGGCATCCGCCATGCCTTTGTAGAGCCGCACGCGCGCCTCGCTCACTTGGCTTGATGCGGGTTGCTCATCGTCGGGAAACAGGTCGTCGTCGCCCTCGCCTGCCCCGCCCTGCCCCGCCGAGCGCTCCAGCTTGAGCTTGCACACATAGCGGCCACGCCCCTTGGCGAGCGCAAAGCGAAACGGCTCGGGCATCTGCGCAGCCAGCAGCGGCAAATCCTTGTTCACGAGCTGCTCTTGCAACGCCACCGTGGCGGTAGAGATGATGACGCGCGTGCCACGCGCCAGCGCTATGGCAATCGCCGGCGCGCAGTAAGCGAGCGATTTGCCCACCCCTGTGCCGGCCTGGACGACGGCAATGGCCCGCTGCGGCGCGCTGCCATCTTCGACCTTGCCCAACTGCGCCTTGGCAAACGTGTCGGCCACACATTGCGCCATGCCGCGTTGCCCGCTGCGCACGCGCAGGCCGCCGCCTGCCTGCACGACGGAATCAAAGGCTTGGAGGGCTTTAGCGGACCATTCTTCGGAGGACATGGGGCGCGAGTGTGGCACGTTCGCGGCCCCTTGCTGGATGAAACGCCAGTAACGTTAAGCTGGAAATGCTCCCAAACCGTTGCGCTGCTCGCCTACAAGTCAGAGCGTTTGCCACATCTACCCTGTACTGCTGTGAATCCACTTCGACGAGGAGCCGCCATGAGCGACATCGATACCCGCATCCAGGAACTGCCCGAAGAGCACCCGCAGCCCAGCGTCAACACCAAAGTGCCGGTGGAGCAGGCGCAGCGCAATTCTGAGCAGCAAGGCGACGCCGCCGACCCGGCCTCGCCGCAACTGCCGCACGAACGCGACCAGTCCACCGGCATGACCGACGGCAACCCGAGTGCGGTGGTGCAGCAGGCGTACCGCGATGTGAAGCGCGGCCTGGTCAACACCGACGTCGGCCTCGAATCGCACAAGGTGGGCAAGCCCGTGGTGCCGTCAGAACCTGCGC
>JBQMQB010000343.1:0-2660 GCA_052172715.1 Giesbergeria sp.
TTGCCGCCTTCGGGCACCGATGCCGATGCACTGGTCGAGCCGCTGCGCGCTGGCCTGCAGGTGCTGATGGGCGAGCAGCCGGTGGATTTGGTCGGGTTTTCGTTCGGCGGCCTCACCGCTGGGCTGCTGCTGGCGGCGCACCCGGCGCTGGCGCAGCGCTTGGTGCTGGTGGGGGCGCCGGCCATGGGCGTGGTGTCCAAACGCCCGTTCGAGTTAAAGGCTTGGCGCCATCTGCGCGACCCAGAGGCGCAACTGGCCGTGCACCGCCACAACCTTGCTGCGCTGATGCTGCACGACCCGCAGCAGATTGAGGGCTTGGCGCTCGGCCTGCATGTGGCCAACATGCGCCAAGACCGCATGCCGCACCGCCGCCTCTCGGGCACCGACATTTTGGCGCGCTCGCTGCCGAGCATCCCGTGCCCAGTGCACACCATTTATGGGCGGCACGACGCCCTGTACCGCGGTTGCATTGAGCAACTTGCCTGCGTGTATGCGGCTGCTGCACCCGATTTTCGCGGTATGGCCCTGATCGACGGTGCCGGCCACTGGGTGCAGTTCGAGCGGGCCGATAATTTCAACGCAGCGCTGCTGGCAGCGCTGCATGGCTGATCCCATGAAAACGCCGCTGTTGCAGGTGGACGAGCGCGAGGTGGAGTTTTCCGCCATACGCGCCCAAGGCGCGGGCGGGCAGAACGTGAACAAGGTGTCGAGCGCGGTGCATTTGCGTTTCGATGTGCATGCGTCCTCATTGCCTGAGGATGTGCGCGAGCGCCTGCTGTCGCTGCGCGATGCGCGCATTACCGACCAAGGGGTGGTGGTGGTCAAGGCGCAGCGTTTTCGCAGCCAGGACAAAAACCGTGCCGATGCGCTGGAGCGCCTGAACGCGCTGGTCAACAGCATTGCGGTGCCACCCAAGGCCCGGCGCGCCACCCGCCCCAGCTATGGCTCCAAGATGCGTCGGCTCGAAGGCAAAAGCCAGCGCAGCGAGACCAAGGCGCAGCGCGGGCCGGTGCGGGACTGATTTTTAGGGATTCGCGTCGCCTGTGCAACATTGAATCTGCCTGCACGGGGCTAGTCGGGGCGCTCGAGCGGCCTAAAGTAATAGGCTGCTTTGAATGCCCACTATGTCGCCCTCTGCTCGCCAAACTTCTTCACCCGAACGGGCCATTCCTGCGCTGTATGTGTCGCACGGCGCGCCGCTGTTTGCCTTGGATGCGGGTGAGACCGGCCCTGCGTTGGCGCGCTGGGGCGCTGCGCTGCGGACGCAGTTTCCCGGCCTGCGGGGCGTGCTCATCATGTCGCCGCACTGGGTGGCGCCAGGGGCGCGCGTGACTATGGGCGAGCACCCCGCAACCTGGCACGACTTTGGGGGCTTTCCGCCTGCGCTGTACCAGTTGCAATACCCGGCGCCCGGCGCGCCTGCGCTGGCGCGCGAGGTACTTGGCCTGCTGCAAGCGGCTGGCATTGAGGCCGAGGGCGATGCCAAGCGCCCGTTTGACCATGGCGCCTGGGTGCCGCTGATGCACCTGTTCCCGCAGGCCGATGTGCCCGTGGTGCAACTGGCCTTGCCGCAGCACGCTGGCCCAGCCGAGGTGTTTGCGCTGGGCACTGCCGTGCAAAGCCTGCGCAGCCAGGGCGTGCTGGTGGTGGGTTCAGGCAGCATGACGCACAATTTGGGTGAGTTTTTTGGTGGTGCACGCGAACCCGCGCCCTATGTGCTGGCGTTCAGCCGGTGGATCGAGGCAGCGCTTGCGCGCGGCGACATGGCCGCCTTGCTCGACTACCGCCGCCAGGCGCCGCAGGCCGAACGGGCGCACCCGACGGAGGACCATTTCCTGCCGCTGTTCTTTGCGCTGGGCGCTGCGGGCAACGATTTGCGCGCAAACTACTTGAGTCGCGAGGTGATGTACAGCATGCTGGCGATGGATGCATTCGCGCTGCAGCCATTGGCGTAAGGCCTTGGGTATGCAGATTTTTTACTAAAATCGCCGCTGTCGCTTATCTATGCTTGATATACCGCTCACATTTCTGAAACGCCCATCTGCTCCCAGCGTGCCGCGCCCCTGGCTGCTGGTACTGCTCCACGGTGTGGGCAGCAACGAGCACGATCTGTATGCGCTGTGTTCGCAGTTGCCCGAACGCTACTACGTGCTGAGCCTGCGCGCGCCGCACCGCATGGGGCCTGGTGCGTTCGCCTGGTTCGACTATTCCATCGAGCCCGGCGGTGCGCGCACCATCGATGAGGCGCAGGAAACCGCCAGCCGCGCCATGCTGGCACAAACTTTGGTCGGCGCATCTGAGCAGTTGGGCATACCGGCTGAGCGCACGGTGGTGGCTGGCTTCAGCCAGGGCGGTGCCATGGCGCTGGGCCTGTTGCTGACGCAGCCCGAACTGGTGCGCGGCGCCATCGTCTGGCATGGGCGCCTGTTGGACCAGTCGCTTGCCGCGCTGGCACCTGCCGATGCGTTCACCGGGCGTGCGCTGTGGGTCAGCCACGGCACGCACGATGGCGTGATTCCGCTGGCACACGCGCAGGCCATTGCCCACCACGTGGCGCCGTTGCCGCTGGCATTCACTTACCGAGAATTCCCCACCGAGCATGAAATTCGCCCCTCAGAGCTGGCAGCCACGCTGACTTGGCTTGAGGGTTTGAGCACGAC
>JBQMQB010000344.1:0-2658 GCA_052172715.1 Giesbergeria sp.
GACGGGCTTGCGCAAGGCAAGATCGCCGCCTCGCGTGAGGTGGAAAAACTGGCCGCTGGCGGCTGATGGAATGCAAGCACACCATGAAACAGGGTCACGTTCGTATTGAGCCATTGCTCGGAATCACCGGCGGCTGGCGTGTTGTCATCAGCAACCCCGACCGGCTGAACGCCATGTCGCGCGCCATGTGGCGCGAATTGAAATCGGTGTTCGAGCAAATCAATGGAGACGCCAGCGCCCGCTGCGTGTTGGTCGAAGGTGAGGGCGCGGCGTTTTGTGCTGGCGGCAATATTTCGGAATATCCAGCGTTTCGCTTCGACGAAGCGGCCCTGCGCGAATTTCACGAAACCGAGGTCTGGGGCGCGCTTGCTGCCATGTTGGCCTGCGATGCTCCGTTGGTTGCTGGCATTGTCGGCGCCTGCATGGGCGCCGGGGTAGAGATTGCCAGTTGTTGCGACATCCGCATCGCCAGTGCCTCCGCCCGCTTTGGCGCGCCCATTGCAAAGCTCGGCTTTCCCATGGCACCACGCGAGGCGCAACTGGTCGCCGGTGCCTTGGGCGAGGTGGTGGCACGCCAGATGCTGCTGGAAGCGGCCACGTTTTCTGCCGCTGAAATGCAGGCCTGCGGCTTTCTTTCGCGCGTGGTGGCGAAGGAAGAGGTGGCTGCCCAGGCGCTTGCCAGCGCCGACCGCATTGCCTTGCTGGCGCCGCAGGCCGCACGCCTGAACAAGCAGACACTTCGAGCTATAAAATCGCCTTCTACGCTTGCAGGGTATACGCAAGCAGCTATGGAAAGCATAGTAAACAGCGCTTACACTTACGCCGACAGTGCCGAGCACCGCGAGGGCATTAGCGCCTTTCTTGCCAAGCGCCCGCCGAATTTCTGATTCACCATGACCGCCCACCAGAACCTGTTTGCCGCCTTGCGTGCGGCCTTTCCCGCTGACTTGCAGACCACCGCCGTTGAGGCGATCGCGCCCGATGGCAGCACGCTGTATTACACCTGGGCCGACCTGGACCACGCCAGTGCGCGCATCGCCAACCTGCTGGCCTCGCTCGGCCTGCCCGCCGGGGCGCGCGTGGCCGTGCAGGTGGAGAAGTCGGTTGAGGCGCTGGCGCTTTACTTAGCCACACTGCGCGCCGGGTTGGTGTTTCTACCGCTCAACACTGCCTACCGCAGCGCAGAGGTGGAGTACTTCGTGCGCGATGCTGAGCCCGCCGTGGTGGTGTGCACACCGGCCGCGTTTGGCTGGGTGTCCAAAATCGCTTTTCAGGCTGGCACGCAGGCGGTCTACACCCTGGGGGAATACCGCAGTGGCAGCCTGCTGGAGCGCGCCGCCCACCAGTCCGACACGCACAGGCCAATGGCCTGCGGTGCCGATACGCTCGCCGCCATCGTCTACACCAGCGGCACCACGGGCCGCAGCAAGGGCGCCATGCTGACGCACGGCAACCTGCTGGCCAACGCCGCCATGCTCAAAGACTACTGGGGTTGGCGCCAGGACGACGTGCTTATTCACGCGCTGCCCATTTTTCATGTGCATGGCCTGTTCGTCGCCGTCCACGCAGCGCTGCTCGGCGCGAGCAAGATGCTCTGGTTCGCCAAGTTTGACCCGGCCGCCGTAGTCGCCGCGCTGCCCCGTGCCACGGTGTTCATGGGCGTGCCCACGCTCTACGTGCGCATGCTGGGCGAGGCGGGGCTGACGCGCGAAGCGGTGGCGCACATGCGGCTGTTCATTTCCGGCTCGGCGCCGCTGCTCATCGAGACCTTCCGCGCCTGGCAGGAGCGCACCGGCCACACCATTTTGGAGCGCTACGGCATGAGTGAGACCACCATGTTGACCTCCAATCCGTATGCAGCGGACGCGCGCTTTGGCGGCGCGACCGAGCGGTGTGGCGGCACGGTGGGCTTCCCACTGCCGGGCGTAGACCTGCGCGTGGCCGATGCACAGGATCAGCCGCTGCCCGACGGTGAAATCGGCGGCATCCAGGTGCGCGGCGCCAGCGTGTTTGGCGGTTACTGGCGCATGCCTGAGAAGACAGCGCAAGAGTTCACGGCCGACGGGTGGTTTCGCACCGGCGACGTGGGCCAGGTCGATGCGCGCGGCTATGTGAGCATCGTCGGGCGCAGCAAGGACCTCATCATCAGCGGCGGCTACAACGTCTACCCAGCGGAGATAGAAGGCTTCCTGAACGAACTGCCCGGCGTGCAAGAGAGCGCCGTGGTCGGTGTGCCGCACCCCGACTTTGGCGAGGTGGGTGTGGCGGTGCTGGTGGCACGTGCTGGCAGCAAACCCGAGCCTGGGCAGCTGTTGGCCGCGCTTAAGGCACAACTGGCGAACTTCAAGATTCCCAAGCGCTGCGTGGTCGTGCCCGAACTGCCGCGCAACACCATGGGCAAGGTGCAGAAAAACCTGCTGCGCGAGGCGTATGGCGAGCTGTTTGTGCCCGGTGCTACAAAAACTATCAAATAGATAGCTGTTCGGGCTTACCCAGTAAGCGCTAGAGTCAAATTTCACTACAAATTTGGCTCTGCGTTTCCCATCGTACGCAGCAGGCGCGCCACTTCAGCTTCAGGCTCCGGCGCCGCCACCAGCGCCCGCACCACGGCAATCGAGCCGGCGCCGGTCGCCAGAATCTCACCAAATTGCTCAGCCC
>JBQMQB010000345.1:0-2656 GCA_052172715.1 Giesbergeria sp.
ATCGTCTGCGACGACAACGGCCGCATCGAGAAAATCATTCCGCGCACGCGCAACGAAGCGCACAAGCTGATCGAAGAGGCCATGCTGGCCGCCAACGTCTGCAGCGCCGACTTCATCGCGCAAGGCAAACAGCACGGCCTGTACCGGGTGCACGAAGGCCCGACGCCCGAGAAGCAGGACATCCTGCGCAGCTACCTCAAGGCCATGGCTGTCGGCATGACGATCAGCGACAACCCGGCGCCGTCTGAATTCCAGGCCATTGCCGAAGCGACGAAAGACCGGCCCGACGCCCAGCAAATCCACACCATGTTGCTGCGCTCGATGCAGCAGGCGATCTATACGCCCATCAACAGCGGCCACTTTGGTTTGGCGTTCGAGGCCTACACCCACTTCACCAGTCCGATTCGTCGCTACCCTGATTTGCTGGTGCACCGTGTCATCAAGGCCATTCTGGGCAATACCAAGTACCGCTTGCCCATGCTGCCTACGCCGGGCGAGGCGCATGCCAAGCTCAGCAAACGCCTGGCCAGCCGCGTGGCGCCGCCGGGCACCGTCCCGCGCAAAAAGGAAACCGGAGCCGCGCTGGCGGAGACGCAATCTTGGGAGGCGGCGGGCCTGCACTGCAGCGCCAACGAACGCCGCGCCGACGAAGCCAGCCGCGACGTCGAGGCCTGGCTCAAGTGCAAGTACATGCGCGAGCACCTGGGCGAGGAATATGGCGGTGTCGTGTCTTCCGCTACCAGTTTCGGCATCTTTGTCACGCTCGACGCGATGTATGTCGAAGGGCTGGTGCACATCACCGAACTTGGCGGCGAATACTTCAAGTTCGACGAGGCGCGCCAAGAACTGCGCGGCGAACGCAGCGGCGCTCGGTACGCCATCGGCACGCGGGTGCGCGTGCAGGTCAGCCGGGTCGACCTGGACGGACGGCGTATTGATTTCCGCCTTGTGCCAGAGGGCGATGCGCTGACACCGCGAGCCAACGGCGAACGCAGCAGTGGCAAGGGCGGCGGCAAAAATAGCGGCAAAAATGGCGAGCGTGTTGCACGATCGCCCCGCGAACCTGAAGAGGCGCCCGCAGCCAAACCCCGGGCGGGGCGTGCTACAGGCGCGCCTACCCGTTCGGGCGGCAAGTCCCAGCAGAAGGCTGCGTTGCTGAGCAAGGCACCGACGCGCTCAGGCAAGGGACGCTCCGGCAGAGGTTGAG
This sequence comes from Giesbergeria sp., assembly GCA_052172715.1. Taxonomy (GTDB): domain Bacteria; phylum Pseudomonadota; class Gammaproteobacteria; order Burkholderiales; family Burkholderiaceae_C; genus Simplicispira. Next base: position 1,208 of record JBQMQB010000345.1, read on the forward strand.
CTTCCTAGGGGGCAGGTGGACGTTTCGGCGCCTACTCTTTGCTCCGGTTTGCGGAGCAATAAACTTATGCGGGATAAGCGGAAAGACCTGTTTTTATCTAAAAACGGGTGCTTGCGCCCGTGCTAACGCGCTCGCGACCAGCACTGCGTCTGCTGGCCAGCGGTCGGCCAGCAGACCGTGGGCGTACACCGCGTCGCGCACGGCTTCAAAAGGGTTCGTGTCTGTGGCCAGCCGTGCGCCCACCATCCCGGCCAGCACATCGCCAGTGCCCGCTGTGGCAAGCCTGGCATTGCCGGTAGGGTTCATGCAGGGCAAATGCCCGGGTGCCGCGACGATGCTGCCTGAACCCTTGAGCACACACACGCACGCAAAGCGATCTGCCAGCGCACGCGCAGCGGCGAGGCGATTGGACTGCACGGTGGCTGTGCTGCTGCCCAGCAGGCGGGCGGCTTCGAGCGGGTGCGGCGTGAGCACGGTGGGCAGGCCACGCGCCGCGCGCTGCGTCAGTGCTGTCTGCAGACCAGCATCTCGGGCCACGGCATTGAGCGCATCGGCGTCCAGCACCAGACGGGCTGCCTGTTCCAGCACAGTGCTTAGCACATTGGCCACCGCTTCGCCCCCGCCGCAGCCGCACACCACGCTCAAGGCGGGCAGATCGAGCGCTTCGAAGCGGCGCTGCATCAGTTCGGGCGCCCATTGGGCCGCGCGAAAACTGCCGTCGTCGAGCAACGCCACCAGCACTCGCCCGGCGCCCGCATGCAGAGCGGCGCTGGCGGCGAGCAGGGCGGCGCCCTCCATGCCCAGGCCGCGCTGCCCCAGCCCTTCGCCCCCGACGATGGCGACGTCGCCAAAGCTGCCTTTGTGACTGGCGTGGGCGCGCGGGTGGTCCTGTGGCGGGCCCGCCAGCCATACGCAGGCGTGGGCCTCGTCAGGGGGGGCGCCCAAACGGTCGAGCCACACCGTGCCCGCTGCATCGCGCCCTTGCGAAGTGAACAAGCCGGGTTTGAGCGTGAGCAACGAGAGCGTGTGGCAAGGCGCCTGCGGAGCGATGTCGGGTGTGAATCCTTCGGTCCAGGCACCGGTGTCGGTCTGCAGGCCACTGGGCACATCGATGCATAGCAAAGGTGCGGGGCCAGTGCGCAACTGGCGCAGCAGGGCGCGCCAATGCTCGGGTGGTGGGCGCGAGGCAATTTCCGGCGCAAGGCCGATGCCCAGTAGCGCGTCGATGCACAGATCGTGTTCGGTCATCGCCGTTGCCGGTGCGTCGGCAAATTGCACACCCGCGCTGCGCGCACGTTCCAGCGAGCGGCGGGCGTCTGGCGGCATCTGCGCGTCGTTGCCCAGCCAGGTGACCGTGACCAGGCGCGTGGGGCTGCACAAGTGCAGGGACGCTTCCAGCCCGTCGCCGCCGTTGTTGCCTGGGCCACACACGATCCACACCTGGCGCGC
>JBQMQB010000346.1:0-2621 GCA_052172715.1 Giesbergeria sp.
TCAACCATGTGCTGATGCAGGAGCGCGCAGCCACCCAGCGTCTCATACCGCGCAGCGGTCATGTGGTGCGGGTGCAGTGGCGGCAGTTTTTCGTGGCTTTGCAAGTCACGCCTGCGGGTCTTTTTGATCTGGCAGAGCAGGGCGCCACGCCTGATTTGCATTTCGAAGTGACCGAGACATCGCCACTGGGCCTGGCGCAGGCCGCCTTGCGCGGCGAGCGCCCGCCGGTGCGTATTGACGGTGCAGTCGATTTCGCCAGTGACTTGCAGTGGCTGGCCGACAACCTGCGCTGGGACATTGAGGACGACTTGGCGCGCGTGATCGGCGATGTGCCGGCACACACGCTTTCAAACGTGGCGCGCGGTGCGGCACAGGCGCTGCGCGGCTTTGTGCGCAAAGGTGGCGCGGCTGCTGGCGGCGCCGTGGCGCCCTGGTCGGGCAACGGCCCACTGCCATGAAGCGCTTTTTCCGCGGTGCCACCATTGTCTGGGTGGTGCTGCGTTACGGGCTGGACGAGCTGGTGCTCACCAGCTTTCAGAAACCCTGGCTGCGCCTGCTGGCGCGCATCGTCTCGGTGGGGCGCGACTTGCGCGCGCCGCGTGGACAGCGCCTGCGGGAAGCCCTTGAGCGCCTGGGGCCCATCTTCGTCAAGTTCGGGCAGGTGCTCTCGACCCGGCGCGACCTTATGCCGCCCGACATTGCCGACGAGCTCGCGCTGCTGCAAGACCGTGTGCCGCCCTTTGACAGCGCCATTGCCATCGCCACCATAGAGCGCGCTTTCCGCCGTCCGGTGGACGAGGTGTTCGTCAGCTTTGAGCGTGCGCCCGAGGCCAGTGCCTCGATTGCGCAGGTGCACTTTGCCACGCTGCGCGACCGCCAGGGTGCGTTGCATGAGGTGGCGGTGAAGGTGCTGCGCCCCGGCATGCTGCCGGTGATCGAAAAAGACCTGAGCCTGATGCGCATGATGGCCGGCTGGGTCGAAAGCCTGTCTGCCGATGGCAAACGCCTCAAGCCCCGCGAGGTGGTGGCGGAGTTCGACAACTACCTGCACGATGAGCTTGATCTCGTGCGCGAAGCCGCCAACGCCGCCCAGCTGCGCCGCAACATGGAAGGCCTGGAGCTGGTGGAGATTCCCACGATTTTCTGGGACTTCTGCCACCCCGAAGTGATGGTGATGCAGCGCATGAACGGCGTGCCCATCAGCCAGGTGCAGCGCCTGCGCGACGCGGGGGTAGATATCCCAAAATTAGCGCGCGACGGAGTCACCATCTTTTTCACGCAGGTGTTTCGCGACGGTTTCTTTCACGCCGACATGCATCCGGGCAACATTCAGGTCAGCCTGGATCCCGCCACCTTTGGGCGCTACATCTCGCTTGATTTCGGCATCGTCGGCACGCTGACCGAGTCCGACAAAGAATACCTGGCACAAAACTTCGCGGCATTTTTCCGGCGCGATTACAAGCGCGTGGCCGAATTGCACGTGGAAAGCGGCTGGGTGCCCGCCAGCACGCGGGTCAACGAATTAGAAGGCGCCATCCGCACGGTGTGCGAGCCGTATTTCGACCGGCCGCTCAAAGAAATCTCGCTCGGCATGGTGCTGATGCGGCTGTTCCAGACCTCACGGCGGTTCCAGGTCGAAATTCAGCCCCAACTCGTGCTGCTGCAAAAAACCCTGCTCAACATCGAAGGCCTCGGCCGCCAGCTTGATCCCGAGCTGGACCTGTGGAGTACGGCCAAACCCTTCCTGGAGAAATGGATGCTCGACCAGGTGGGGCCCCAGCGACTTTTGCGCGAGCTGCGCTCCGAGGCGCCGCACTACGCCCAGCTGCTTCCGGCACTGCCGCGTCTTCTGCACGACTTCCTCAAGCGCCCACAGAACGATGCACGCGAGCGCGAGCTAATGGCGCTGCTCAAGGAGCAGCGCCACACCAACCGCTTGCTGCAAATCATCGTCTATTGCGGCATTGGCTTTGTGCTCGGGCTGGTGGTGGTGCAGATGATGGTGCGGGTTGCGCTGTTCCACTGACACGGTTTCGCAGCCAAAGGCGAATTCGAAACGGCACCGCAAGGCGCCCGAGTGCAAAGGCCAAGTGCACCACGGAACCGGCAGCGCGCCGGGACGCCATGGAATACCGCTTGAAAATGGGGGGCGCCGCCTATAATTGAAGGCTTTGCACCTTCGCCCTCAGGCCTCCTTTATGCCTATTTATGCCTACAAATGCAGCGCCTGCGGCCATGCCCGCGACGTGCTGCAAAAAATGTCCGACCCGGTGCTCACCGTGTGCCCGGCATGCGGTACGGAGAGCTTTACCAAGCAGCTGACGGCCGCAGGCTTCCAACTCAAGGGTTCGGGCTGGTACGCCACCGATTTCAAGGGCGGCGGCGCCCCGGCGCCTGCGGCGGGCAATTCTGACGGTGGTGCAGCACCTGCCGGGAAAGATGCTGCCTCGGGGGCTTGTGCTGCAAAAGAAGGCGGTACTGCTGCTCCTGCGGCTGCGGCGCCCACATCAGCACCTGCTCCCGCTGCTTCAAGCGCGAGCGCGAAGGCAGACTGAGCTTGCCTCCCATGGCTGCCCTGCGCAAATGGCTGTTTACCGGCCTTCTGGTCATCGTCCCTGGGG
>JBQMQB010000347.1:0-2617 GCA_052172715.1 Giesbergeria sp.
CGCTCGTAGGTTTCCGGGTCGCGAATCACGCTCAGGAACGGCGCCAGGCCCGTGCCGGTAGAAAACAGGTACAGGCGCTTGGCCGGCAGCAGGTAGTCGATAAGCAGCGTGCCGGTGGGTTTCTTGCCGACGATGATGTTGTCGCCCACCTGGATGTGCTGCAGCCGCGAGGTCAGCGGACCGTCGGGCACCTTGATGCTGAGAAATTCCAAGTGCTCTTCGTAGTTGGCACTGACGATGCTGTAGGCGCGCAGCAGCGGCTTGTCGTTCACCTTCAGGCCGATCATGGTGAAGTGCCCGTTCGAGAACCGCAGGGTCGGGTCGCGTGTGGTGGTGAAGCTGAAAAGGCGGTCGGTCCAATGGTGAACCGACAGCACGCGTTCTTCGTGAAAAGCACTCATGGAGGGATGTGGTCGAAGTGAAAAAACTGGCGGGCTGTGACGCAACAAAAGCGGGCCCGGCGCCACACGATACCGTGCGCGGCGCAGGGTTAACCCCGGTATTGTCCCGCAAAGTAAGCGCAGGTTGTGGGTGGTAGTGTCTTGCCGTCTGTTTTCCAAGCGTCAGGCTTAGCGCAGCAGCGCCTCGTCCACGATCTGCACCCAATGCAGCACGGGCGTGGCCGTGCCACTTTGCAGGTGCGTGATACAGCCAATGTTGGCCGAAGTGATGACTCTGGGGGAGAGTTCTGCCAGGTGGCCGATCTTGCGTTCAAGCAGTTGGTGCGAGAGCTTGGCCTGCAGCACCGAATACGTTCCGGCCGAACCGCAGCACAGATGGGATTCGTTCAGGGTCAGCCGCACGTCGAAGCCGAGTGCGCGCAGGTGCTGCTCAACGCCGCCGCGCAGTTGCTGGCCGTGCTGCAAGGTGCAGGGCGGGTGAAAGGCGATGACGCCTTCAGGGATCTGGGCCAGTTTGCCCTGCAGCGCCGGTGCGATTTCCGGCAGCAGTTCGGACAGGTCTTTGGTCAAGGCGCTGATGCGTGCGGCCTTGGCGGCATATGCAGGGTCGTGTTGCAGATGGTGGCCGTATTCCTTGACTGTTACGCCGCAGCCCGAGGCGTTCATGACAATGGCCTCCACTGCGCCGCTCTCTACCAGCGGCCACCAGGCGTCGATGTTGGTGCGCATTTCGGCGCGGCCACCGTCCTGGTCGTTAAGGTGAAATTTGACCGCGCCACAGCAACCGGCGTCCGGTGCCACCACGGTCTGGATGCCCACCGCGTCGAGCACCCGTGCCGTGGCGCTGTTGATGCCCGGCATCATGGCCGGCTGCACACAGCCCACCAGCAGCAGCACCTTGCGGGCGTGCTCGCGTGTGGGCCATTTTCCGGGGTTTTCTTTCGCAGGTACCTTGGCGCGCAAGGCTTCCGGCAGAAGACCGCGTACCGCCTGGCCTATCTTCATGGCCGGACCGAACAGCGGCGAGGGCAGGCCTTCCTTGAGCGCCCAGCGCACGCCGCGCTCGATCACCGGGCGGCCCACCTTGTTCTCCACGATCTTGCGGCCGATGTCCACTAGCTTGCCGTACTCGACGCCGCTGGGACAGGTGGTTTCGCAGTTGCGGCAGGTCAGGCACCGGTCCAGGTGCAGCTGCGTGGCCCGTGTGGGCTCGACGCCCTCTAGCACCTGCTTCATCAAATAGATGCGGCCCCGCGGGCTGTCGAGTTCGTCGCCCAGCAATTGGTAAGTGGGGCAGGTGGCAAGGCAGAAGCCGCAGTGCACGCATTTGCGCAGGATGGCTTGCGCCTCATCGCCTTCGGGCGTGCCTTGAAATTCGGGGGCGAGCTGGGTTTGCATGGCGGTAGGAGCGGTCAGAAATCAGGAGTTGTCCCGGGGCTGCGAAGAAGGCGCTTTTTCTCCGCCTCGCAGCATCAGGCGCAGACGTGTGCGGTCGATCCACAAGGGCGGCACGGCAAGGGTGAGCAGCACCAGCGCCAGCGGCACCACGAACACAAAACCGACATGCTTGAAACCCGCTGCACCGGCCACGCCGCCGAGCAGAAACATGCCCAGCAGGCTGGCGTACAGGCCCAGGCGCTGGCGGTTGGCGCGCACCTGCTGCCCAGGCAGGCTGCTGCTGCGGTTCCAGTACAGAAGCTTGCCCAGCTCTATGCCCAGGTCGGTCACGATGCCGGTCATGTGTGTGGTGCGAATCTCGGACGACGACATCTTGCTCACCGTGGCGTTCTGCAAACCCATCATGAAAGACAGCAGCAGCACTGTGGCGGGCACTGCAAACGGCGTATGCCAGCTGAGCGTAATGGAGCCAAGCAGGCCAAACACCAGCATCAGCAGCGCAACGATGAGCAGTGGCAAGGCGTAGCTGCCATGCAACCGGTGTTGGCGCGCCCAGTTCACCAAGATGGCAGTGAGCGCCGCCCCGCAGATGAAGGCCAGCAGTGCGCCCACGGCGCCCAGCACCAGCACCGTGTTGCCAAGCACCAGGTTGTCGGCCAGCATGGAGACAAAGCCCGTCATGTGCGAGGTGTACAGCCGCACCACGAGAAAACCACCGGCGTTGATGGCGCCGGCGTTAAAGGCCAGCATGAGGCCCAAACGCCGGTTGTGGGTGCCGGTGCGGTGCTGGTCGGTCAGGTGGCGAAACCGGCGCACGG
>JBQMQB010000348.1:0-2603 GCA_052172715.1 Giesbergeria sp.
CTGGGGGCTCGGGCAACTGCTGTATTTCGAGCTGCCGCTGTTTCACTGTGCGCAGGCGGCGACGGTCATCGCCGCCACGCTGGCGTTGTCGGCCGCGCTAGACCCAGCAAGCGCCGGGTTGCGCAGGGGGATGCGGCACAACGCACCCCACGGTGCTTTACTTGTTTTTTTCTTTGCCTTTGGGCATGACCGAGGTCATAGGCGGTGTGGGACGGTCCGAGCTGCCACCCTTGGGAAGTGAAGTGTCCTTTTTCGGTTTCTTCGCCATCTTTTCGTTGCGCTGTTCTTTTGCCATACAAGCTCCACAGGTTGTGGCCCGAGATGGGCCTGAAGGGACCGATGTTAGAGCCAAATTTCGCCGAAAAACAGGCACGGGAAGAAACTCCCCGCGCTACCTTCAACTGGCACGTCAGCGACCGGGTCGGAACACTCAAAAAGCCGCTTCGTCCAGCCCTGCGCAGGTCATGTCGCAACTGTTGACGACGTTGAGCCAGGCGCCGATTTTGGGCAGTTCATAGTGGTAAAAATAGCGCACAGCGCCCATTCGACCTTGGCTCGCAGCTATCGATAGCGAAGCATCTTTCTCGACCACGGTCAGGGCCACCTCCAGCCAGATCCAGGCCAGCACGGTGTGTCCAAAGGCCTGCATGTAGGGCACGGCATTGGCGAGCGCCTCGCGCGGCTCGCCAGTGGACCAGGCGGCCTGGGTGGCAGCGGCGACTTGCGCAAGGGCACCTGTGAGCTGCGGTGCGTAGTCGGCCAGTTCGGGGACAGCGGCGGCACGTGCTGCGGTGGCGGTCATACGGCTAGCAAGCAACTCTAGGCCACGCCCCCCTTCCATGAGCACCTTGCGGCCAAGCAAGTCGGCGGCCTGGATGCCGTGCGTGCCCTCATGGATCATGTTCAGGCGGTTGTCGCGCCAGTACTGCTCTACGGGGAAGTCGCGTGTGTAGCCATAGCCGCCGTGGATCTGGATGGCCAAGCTATTCGCCTCCAGGCACCATTCGCTGGGCCAGCTCTTGGCAATCGGCGTAAGCACTTCGAGCAGCAGGCGAGCCTCGTCCGCCGCCTCGGGCGCGCCGGTATGTTGTTCGTCTACCAGACGCGCGCAGTACAGGTTCAGCGCCAGCGCACCCTCGCCATAGCTCTTTTGCGCCAACAGCATGCGGCGCACGTCGGCGTGCTCGATGATGCGTACCTGGGGCAGCGCGGCGTCCTTGCCCGCTGGGCCGACCAGCCGACCTTGAGACCGGGTCTTGGCGTAGTCGAGGCTGGCGTAGTAACCCGCCAGGCCGAGTAGCGTGGCCGCCATGCCGATGCCGATGCGCGCCTCGTTCATCATGTGGAACATGCACGCCAAGCCCCTGCCCGGCTGGCCCACCAAATAGCCCACCGCGCCCGCCCTGCCCTGCACCGGGTATTTGCCCTCGCCAAAATTGAGCAGCGTATTGGTAGTGCCGCGCCAGCCCAGCTTGTGGTTCAACCCCGCCAGGGCCACATCGTTGCGCACACCAGTGAGCTTGCCTTCGGTATCCACCAGCTTCTTGGGCACGATGAACAGCGAAATGCCGCGCGTGCCCGGCACCAGCTTGCCGTCCGGCCCCGGAATCTTGGCCAGCACCAGGTGGATGATGTTCTCCGACAGCTCGTGATCGCCCGACGAGATCCACATCTTGTTGCCGGTAAGCCGGTAGCGGGGGCCCAGCGGGTCACTCTCGTGGCCCTCGCCATCAGGAACTGCCCGTGTCGCCACGTCGCTCAAGGACGAACCCGCTTGCGGCTCTGACAAGCACATGGTCCCCGAGAAGCGGCCGGAAAACTCGTTCTCAGCAAACACCTGCTTTTGCAAGTCCGTGCCGTGTGCCATAAGAAGGTTGGCATTGCCCGTGGTCAGGAGGTTGGAGCTGATGCTGATCGATGCCGCGGCGAAGAAGGCATTGGCTGCAGCCTCCACGGTGTAGGGGAGTTGCATACCGCCAATGTCGTAATCCTGCGCCGCGCTGAGCATACCGGAGGCCGCGTAGGCGTCGTAGGCGTCCTTCGTCGCCTGCGGCAGGATGACTTTTTCTCCATCAAACTGCGGCTCTTGCTGGTCCACCGTGCGGTTGAACGGCGCGTACTTCTCGCGCGCAATGCGCTCGCAAGTGTCGAGCACGGCATCGAAGGTTTCGCGCGAATGGTCGGCAAAGCGCTCGCGCGCGGCGAGCGATTCAGAGTTGAGCCAGTCGTGCAGCAGGAAGTCGAGGGTGGAGCGGAGGGACGTCATGCGGAAAATTATGGGAGGGGGCGGCCGGGAAGACGTGTCAGGTGTGCGACCCGATTGGGGTGGCCGTTGCCCCAGTACGAATTTAGAGCTCTTTTGGTATTTAGCGCTTATGAATAAACCGCTATTTGCTATGACTATAGGAGCAAATTACGTCGATTTAGACGTATTCATTTCTACATTACTACCGATCGGCGTGAACCCAGGCACGCCATTCATCCCGCAAACTGCTCAGCGGGCGATCAGGCTCCAAACCTCATGATGGTGTCCAGCGGGCTGGTCGTCCCGCCGGCGGCCACCTTCAGCACATGCGTGTAGATCATGGTGGTAGACACATCGC
>JBQMQB010000349.1:0-2592 GCA_052172715.1 Giesbergeria sp.
TGCTGCTGCAAGGCGGCTTCCAGCGCGACTTCATTTGCAGGATCGGGCAGCGCGCTCAACGCCTTGTCCAACCCCAGCGCTGCGCGCAGCGTGTCCACGTATCGGTCGGCATCGGATCGGCTGTAGGTCAAATTGCCCAAAGTGGTGCTGAGCAAGCCCTGTATGGGTGCGCTGAGCGCATGCAGCTTGACGTTGATGTCTGCGGTGCTGGTGCCCAGGCCAAAGTACTGGCTGTGGCGTGCGGCGTAGGGCAGCAGCACGCCATCGTGCAGCTGCTGGCGGGCTGCAGCCATGTCGATAAAGGTTTGTTCGTGGCTGTGGGTGAAGTCCAGCGAGCTGTCGAGCACCATGCGCCCCACTTTTTCTGGGAACAGGTTGGCGTACCAGCTGCCCAACCAGGTGCCGTAGGAGTAGCCGACATAGTTGAGCTTGGCCTCGCCCAGCAGGCCGCGCAGCAAGTCCATGTCGCGTGCGGTGGCATCGGTCGTCACATACGGCGTGAGCGGATTTTTGCTGCAAGCCTCAGTGGTTTTGCGGTCGTTGTACGCCGCATTGGCCAGGTTGGCGTCGGTCAACGCCAACGGCGATGGATCGACGAAACGCTTGAGTTCATTGGTACCACAGGCCAAGCGGGTACTGGCACCCGTGCCACGCGGAGAAAACCCCACCATGTCGTAGCTGGCCAGCAGGCGCAACTGCAAGGCGCCTTGCGTACTTTCCGGATTGCTTTGACCAAAGGCTTGGAACAGGCGCAGTGCCAGTGCCAGCCCATCGCCCCCCGGCCCGCCGGGATTGAACAGCATCGCGCCACGGCGCTGGCCCGGATCGGCAGCGGCCAGACGCATGACGCTGACAAACACATCACTGCGCTCAGGCTGGGCCCAGTCCATGGGCGCACGCATGGTGCTGCACTGCAGCTTGTCGCCCAGCTGCTCCCAGAGGTCTTCTTCTGACCACCCCAAAATAGTCGTATCACAGGGCGCCCATTGCAGGGTTTGATCGCGGTAGGGCAGCAGCGGATCCAGCGCATCGCTGCCGCCACCGCAGGCCGCCAGGCTCGTAACCATGGCGGTGGCACTGAGCCAGGCACCGCATTTATGAATGTGCTTCTTCGGAGACATGTGCCGCTTCTTTCTGCAGGGGTGTTTCGGGAGGAGGGATACAACAGCGCCTCAAGCGCGGTACGGATGTGGACGGCAAAAGCAAAAAGCAAGGGCACGCCAATAACTTACAGACGCTAGCATTGGTGAAACTGTTTTGATCTGTGTGACCTCAAGAGCCCAAGGAAACGACGGGTGCGACCCACGGAACCATAAGAAGGCCCCACCATCTTCATGGACTGACTCGACCCGTGCTGCCCTTAAAGTGGGGCTCTTTGTAGAACCCAACATTCGGCCTATCCATGCTCGACCTGCTCATTCACCACGCTGCGTTGCCCGACGGCCGCGTGAACATGTCCATTGCCGTGCAAGGCGGCCGCATTGCGGAGGTGACCGAAGGGCTGAACGCCCCCGCCCACGAAACGGTGGATGCGGGCGGCCTGCTGCTCAGCCCACCTTTTGTGGATGCGCACTTTCACATGGACTCGGCGCTCAGCTACGGCCAGCCTCGGGTGAACGACAGCGGCACTCTATTGGAGGGCATTGCCATCTGGGGCGAACTCAAACCCCACCTCACGCACGGCGCCATCGTGGAACGCGCCCTGGCCTACTGCGACTGGGCCGTGGCACGGGGCCTGCTGGCGATTCGCTCGCATGTGGACACGAGCAGTGCCAGCCTGCTGCCGGTGCACGCCTTGCTTGACGTAAAAAAGCAGGTAGCGCCGTACCTTGACTTGCAACTGGTGGCCTTCCCGCAGGACGGCGTATTGCGCGCTCCGGGCGGGCTAGACAACCTGAAACGCGCGCTGGCGCTGGGCGTAGACGTGGTGGGTGGCATTCCGCATTTCGAGCGCACCACCGCCCAGGGGAGCGAGAGCGTGCGCACCCTCTGCGAACTCGCAGCCGAGATGGGCAAGCGGGTCGACATGCACTGCGACGAAAGCGACGACCCGCTCTCGCGCCATGTGGAAACGCTGGCCCATGAAACCCAGCGCCTGGGCCTGCACGGCCGCGTCACAGGCTCGCACCTGACCTCCATGCACAGCATGGACAACTACTACGTCAGCAAGCTCATCCCGCTAATGTGTGAGGCCGACCTGGGTGTGGTGGCCAACCCGCTCATCAACATCACGCTGCAAGGTCGGCACGACGGCTACCCCAAACGCCGCGGCATGACGCGCGTACCTGAGCTGATGGCCGCTGGCCTGACCGTCGCTTTTGGCCACGACTGCGTGCTTGATCCTTGGTACAGCGGCGGCAGCGCCGACATGCTCGAAGCCGCGCACATGGGCCTGCATGTGGGGCAAATGACCAGCCAAGCCGCCATGCGCCAGTGTTTTGATGCGGTCACAACAAACCCCGCAAAATTACTCGGTCTGGAGGGCTACGGCCTGGTGCCAGGCGCCCACGCCGACTTCGTACTGCTGCACGCGCGCAACCCTGCCGAAGCCATTCGCCTGCGCGCCGCGCGCCTGGGCGTATGGCGGCGCGG
>JBQMQB010000350.1:0-2590 GCA_052172715.1 Giesbergeria sp.
GTCGGCGCCTCTGTCGCTGTGTTACTGGTTGCCTATACCGGCGCCACCTGGTACCTGGGTGAGCAAGCCCAAAAAAGCTATGAAGAGGTGCTGGCGGATGCCAAAAAGGTTCTCGGCCCGGATGTGGTGCTGTCGCAAGAGTACAAGCGCGGCTTTTTCGCCTCGAAAGCCAACTTGGTGCTGCAATGGAGCGTGCCTCTGCCGACCGAAAACGGCGGTGCACCCGCGCCCCAATCCATTCGTATTGCCGTGGACAGCACCGTGCGCCATAGCCCGATGGTGGGCGGAAGCTTTGCCGCCGCAGTAGTCGAATCGCATTTTTCTGTCGTCGAGCCAGACGCTGCGGTAAAGCTGGCTCTGGCCAAGGTGACTGCGCCCACACTCACCACAGTGCACCAGTTCACAGGCGGCAAGGACATTAAGTTTGCCCTGCCTGCAGGGGAGATTGGTGATGCGGAGCAGTGGATGCGCTGGAAGGATCTGACCTACAAGATGCACATCGGATCGGACGACCATCTCAATGGAACTTTCGAGTGGCCTGAGATGAGCTTTGGCGCACTGAAACCGTCGGACGCTGAGATGGACGACGAAGACGCCGCCGACGCCACATCGGCTTCTTCGGAGCGCTTCACCATTACCATGCAGGGCATGGGCGGTGATTTCGAGACGAAGTTGGAAGACGGCCTGTGGCTGGCATCCCCCGGCAAGGGCAAGGGCCGGTTCGACAAGATTGAAATGACCCACACCGTGGGTACTGTCCCCCCGAAAACCCTGCTCGCTTTGCAGGACATGGGCTATACGACCGTGATTGAGCGCACGGGAAGCACACTGGGCTGGACAAGCAAGATTCAGACTAAGGGCAGCATAGGCCCACTGGGGTTTGATGCCATCGGACTTGAGGAAACCATCAGCCGCATCGACATTGAAGCGCTCAAACTCTTTCAGAAAACTTTGGTGGCCATTTACCGCGGCGATACCTCGCAAGCGCCTGAGCAGCTGGAGGCGTTCTGGAAAGAGGCCGCACCGCAGTTCGTGGCAGCGCTCCCAAGCTATGGCATGAAAATCTCAGCCACTCTTGAGGGGCAGGAGGCACTGCTGGAATACGGTGCGGAAGTGAAGAAGGCGCCCTCGACAGACGAAGTAGGCGAAAAAGGCTGGGGACCGGCGTTGCTCAATGACAGTGTGTTGCATGCGGGCTTGCATCTGCCCAAAGCCTGGTTGCCTCGCATCGCTCATGCAATAACGGACAAGGAAATGCCCGCTGATCAGATAGATTCCATGGTGGGTATGGGGCAGGCGCAAGGTATTTTGCAGCAAGAAGGCGACCAGCTAATCAGCGCGGTGCGTCTGGAAGGCGGCAAGCTGCAGCTCAATGGCAAGTCCATCGATCTGCCGTCGCTGTTGCCTATGGCCCGCTGAACTAGCACGACTGGGGGGGCTGGTAGCAGCCATGCAGCGGGCGGCTTCGGCCCTGCCTGCTGTGACCTGAGTTGCTGTCTGGCGAAGGCGTGCACCATGCGCAGCGCCTCTCACCTATTGCAGGTTGTGCGAAGCGTTGCACAGGGAGCAGAGGCCGGGGCTGCTGCGTGGGGTAGAACACCTTCACGCAGGCCAGCCCAACGTCAAAGCCAGTACGCGCGGTAGTGCGTTGCGCCGCCGGAGATAATTGCCGTTGCTGGGTGGCGAACGCCCGGCGCAAACCACGGAGTGCGCAATGGCCTTGAGGATCACCGACGAATGCATCAACTGTGACGTCTGCGAGCCCGAATGCCCGAACGAGGCGATCACCATGGGGCCGGAGATTTACGAAATTGACCCGCACAAGTGCACCGAGTGCGTGGGCCACTTTGGCCAGCCGCAGTGCTTGGAAGTCTGCCCGGTGGCCTGCATCCCGGTGGACCCAGCTCATGTAGAGAGCCGTGAAACGCTGTGGCAAAAGTTCCAGCGCTTGCAGGAAGCCAAGGTATAAAGTTTTGGTGATTTTTGGCTCTAGCGCTTATTGAGTAAGCGCTAATAGCTATCAAAAGTATAGTTTTAAACGATTTCTGCGGGCCGAGGTGGCTTGGGGCGCGGCGGCTTGGTCGTGTGAATTTGCTGCGATGCCTTGTCCATATCAGCGGCGAGCAGAGCTGGCCAGGCCTTGAGCGAGTGCGCGATGCTGTCCTCGATGAGCGCGTGCTGGTCCTGCGGCGGGCGCTTGAGTACCCAACTGGCCACGTCCGCCCGGTCGCCCGGGTGGCCGATGCCAATGCGCAGCCGCCAGTAGTCGGCAGAGCCCAGTTGGGCATGGATATCGCGCAGGCCGTTGTGGCCGGCATGTCCGCCACCGCGCTTGAGCTTGGCCTGGCCTGGTTGCAGGTCAAGTTCGTCGTGGACCACCAGCACTTCTTCCGGCGCAATTTTGAAGAAACGTGCCAGCGTCCCTACCGACTTGCCAGAGAGGTTCATGAACGTCTGTGGCTCCAGTAGCCACACCGGCTGGCCCTGCACCATGGCGCGTGCCGCCAGACCCCAGTAGCCGCGTTCGGGCACCAGCTGTACCTTGAGTTCGCGCGCCAGCGCGTCCACCCACCAGAAGCCAGCATTGTGG
>JBQMQB010000351.1:0-2578 GCA_052172715.1 Giesbergeria sp.
CCTGACTGGTATCAGCAACCGACGCCGCTTTGATGATGTTTTCGCCCTGGAATGGCAGCGCGCTGCACGTGAGTTTGGCATCTGCACCAAGCTGCCAGACGTTTGCAGTCCGATAAGAGCTAGGCGAACACTACCCGCGACCGGCTGAGTCACGCGCCGAGCAATTCACCGTCGCGCCATTGGCCTGGTGGCAGACCGTCCAGGCACCACGGCCCAATCTGCACGCGCACCAGACGCAGCGTGGGCAGGCCGACGGCGGCGGTCATGCGGCGCACCTGGCGGTTGCGGCCTTCGCGCAGTGTGAGGGCGATCCAGTGTGTGGGAATCTGCGCGCGCACGCGGATTGGTGGGTCGCGCGGCCATAGCGCAGGTTCGGGCAGCAGCAGCGCTTCGGCCGGGCGTGTCATTCCGTCGTTCAGCAGTACGCCGGTGCGCAATTTTTCGAGCGCTGCTTCGTCGGGCGCGCCTTCTACCTGCGCCCAGTAGGTCTTGGGCAGCTTGTGGCGCGGGTCGGCAATGCGCGCTTGGAGCGCGCCGTCGTTGGTCAGCAGCAGCAAGCCTTCGCTGTCGCGGTCGAGTCGGCCGGCGGGATACAGGCCAGGGGTGGCGATGAAATCCTTGAGCGTGCGCTGTGCGCCGTCGCCGCTGAACTGGCTCAGCACGTCAAAGGGTTTGTTCAGCAGCAAGAGGCGCGGTACTGCCGGAGCCGGGCGCGGGCTGCGGTAGGGCGCTGGATGGCGTGAACTTGTGGGGCGCGTGGCCACGGCGGGCGCCCGGTATCAGCCGGCGGTAAGCGCCAGATACGCGCTTCGCGTCTCTGGCGAGACCGAGGCGATCAACTGCGCATGCGGCGTCTGGTGGCGCGCCAGCATGCGGGCTGAGGCCACGGTGCGCGACTTGCAGAACCAGTGGCAACTGTGCTGCATGAGAAACAGCTCGGCAGAGATGCGAAACGCCCGGTCGCGCGGTGAGAGGCCTGCATCGGTGCGCAAGGCGCGGGCAATGCCGTTGGCGTGCACCGCAAGCAGCTTGCGCATGTCAAACGTGGCGTCTGGGAGCAGCGCGCTGGCCCAGGGCAGCGACACCGGTAGCGTGCTGGTGCGCGCCTGGGGCTCCGGACCTTTGGAAAAATCGCGCGCCAGTTGGGCAAATTGGGTGGCCAACTGTGCCTCGCTGCCCTCCAGTACGGCAAACACCTGGGCCTGGCGCTCGGGGTCTGGCTCGCCCAAGGCACGCAGATAGCCCTGGGTCAGTGTTTCCATCAGCTTTTCTATCTGCAGCGCAGACAGATGCTCCGCGAGCAAGGCAATGCGCTGGCGCTGCTGTCGGCTGTTGGCGACCAACAGGGCGCCGCTGCCCAGAAGCAGCACAAGAAAGAGCGGGTCCATGCGGAGGGGTCAGATTTCGAGGTTGTCGATGAGCCGCGTGGCGCCCAGCCGCGCGGCCCCCAGAACGACCAGCGCATCGCCCGCTTGCGGTGCCAACAGATCGCTTCGGCGGCGCACGCTGAGGTAGTCGGTTTTCCAGCCGCGCGCATCGAGCTGCGCCTTTGCCGCTTGCTCCAGCGATTCGCATTGGGCCGCAAGCGCATCGCCACTGGCACGCGCTGCGTCCCCTAAGGCGCGCAGCGCTTGCGAGAGCTGGACTGCCTCACGGCGGTCGGCGTCGCTCAGGTAACCGTTGCGGGAGCTGAGTGCCAGGCCGTCTGGCGCGCGCTCGATGGTGCAGGCCTCGATCTCGATGGGCAGCGCAAACTGATGCACCATGCGCCGCACCACCATGAGCTGCTGGTAGTCCTTTTGGCCAAACACCGCTGTGCCACTGGCCTTGCCAGCAAATACGGCGGACAACAGCTTCATCACCACGGTGCAAACCCCAGTGAAAAAACCAGGACGAAACTGCCCTTCCAGAAGGTCAGCCAGCCGTGGATCCGGTAGCACCTTGAAAGTCTGCGGCTCGGGATAAAGGTCGGCCTCTCGTGGCGCAAACAACACTTGGCAGCCGGCCGCAGCCAGGCGGTCGCAATCGGAGTCCCAGGTGCGTGGGTAGCTGTCGAAATCTTCGTGTGGCAGGAACTGCAGGCGGTTGACGAAGATGCTGGCGACGGGCACTTCGCCTAACTGCACGGCGCGGTGCATTAGCGCGATATGGCCCTCGTGCAGGTTGCCCATGGTGGGTACGAAGGCGGGCCGCCCGAGCGGGGCGAGCACGGCGCGAAGGTCGGAAATGCTGTGAACAATGTGCATGGCGAAAAAAGAGGGAGTCGAAAAATGCAGCCTCGCCTACCAGGCGTGCACCGCATCGTTGGGAAATTGCTGGTTCTTCACGGCGGCCACATAGGCTTCCATGGCGCCGCGCACACTACCAGCGTCCTCCATGAAGTTGTGTACAAAGCGCGCCATCTTGCCCAGGTTCATGCCCAGCATGTCGTGCAGCACCAGCACCTGGCCTGCAGTTCCCTTGCCTGCGCCGATGCCGATGGTGGCGCACTGGGTCAGTTCTGTCGTCAGCTCGGCCGCCAGGAGCGCAGGCACCATTTCCAGCACCAGCATGGCGGCGCCAGCATCCTGCAGTTCGC
>JBQMQB010000352.1:0-2576 GCA_052172715.1 Giesbergeria sp.
GGGCGGCCCTTGCTC
This sequence comes from Giesbergeria sp., assembly GCA_052172715.1. GTDB lineage: Bacteria > Pseudomonadota > Gammaproteobacteria > Burkholderiales > Burkholderiaceae_C > Simplicispira. The sequence continues at coordinate 16 of JBQMQB010000352.1, forward strand.
GGCGGCCCTGGCACGGGTCGTACCGGGTTGCGGCGGTAGTGCAGCGTGCGATGACTGACGCAAGAGTTCCCGGCAGGTGACACCCACAAGGAGAATAAAGTGGCGAAGAAAACATTTCTGGATTTTGAGAGTCCGATTGCCGACCTCGAATCCAAGATCGAAGAGCTGCGCTACGTGCAGAATGAGAGCGCGGTCGATATTTCGGAAGAAATCGACCAGCTGAGCAAGAAAAGCCAGCAGCTCACCAAAGACATTTATGCAGACCTGTCGCCCTGGCAGATCACCAAGATCGCGCGCCACCCTGAGCGCCCCTACACGCTCGACTACGTGCGCGACTTGTTCACCGACTTTGTCGAAATGCACGGCGACCGGCATTTTGCTGACGACAAATCCATCGTCGGCGGGCTGGCGCGCTTTAACGGCCACGCCTGCATGGTGCTCGGCCACCAGAAAGGGCGCGACACGAAAGAGCGCGCGCTGCGCAACTTCGGCATGACGCGCCCCGAGGGCTACCGCAAGGCGCTGCGCCTGATGAAGACGGCCGAGAAGTACGGCTTGCCGGTGTTCACTTTTGTCGATACGCCCGGCGCCTTCCCCGGTATCGACGCCGAGGAACATGGCCAGTCTGAAGCCATTGGCCGCAATATCTACGAGATGGCGCAGCTCGAAGTGCCCATCATCACGACCATTATTGGTGAGGGTGGCTCCGGCGGCGCGCTGGCGCTCTCCGTGTGCGACCAGTTGCTCATGCTGCAGTACGCCATCTATTCGGTCATCAGCCCCGAGGGCTGCGCCTCTATCCTGTGGAAAACCAGCGACAAGGCGCAGGACGCCGCCGAGGCTCTGGGTATCACCGCGCACCGGCTCAAGGCGCTGGGCCTCGTGGACAAGATCGTCAGCGAGCCCGTGGGGGGCGCGCACCGTGATCCCAAGCAGATGCCGGTGCTCCTCAAGCGCGCCCTGGGCGACGCCTTCCGCCAGCTTGCCGATCTCAAGGTCAAGGAGCTGATCGAGCGCCGTTACGCCCGTCTACAAAGCTATGGCCGCTTCACGGATACGAAAGCCGACAGCCGCTGATTGCGGCGCATCTGGCGTATCCTGTCGGGACTAAGTTTCTGCGCCGGCGAGCGCGGCAGAGCAGTGACGTGTTTCAGTCGATCTTTTGTTCATCGCGGAGAATCAATATATGGCGTTATTGAAAACTTTACGTGGCCAGATTCTTCTGATTTGTGTCGCTTTTTTGGTCGCCGGGCTTGCTGCCCTGGCTGCAGCCAACTACCTGGCGGTGCGCAGTCAGGCCTATGCCTCGCTGGAGTCGCAATCGCGAGCGCTGGCCTTGAGCCACACCGATGCTTTGCGCGACTGGGCCCGTAGCAAGGCCATGATCATCCAGGCGTCGGCTGCGGCGCTCGACGACCCTGAGGCCGCGCGTGCCCTCAATTTGTTGCAAAAAGCGGGTAGTTTTCACACCACGTATTTCGGCTATGCGGACAAGCACACGGTGTTCTCCGAGCCGCAAAATCTGCCCGCCGACTACGACCCCACATCCCGCCCCTGGTACCAGCAGGCGGCTGCTGCGCAGGCACCCATCCTGACGGCGCCGTACTTGGACGCGGGTGGCGCCGGGCTGGTGGTCACTTTTGCCACAGCTGCGCGCCAAGGCAGTGATGTCAAGGCTGTGCTGGCCGGCGATGTGTCGTTGTCGGCCGTGGTGGCCAATGTGGCCTCGATCAAACCTACGCCGTCGAGTTATGCGTTTTTGGTGGGTGGGGACGGCAACATCATCGCCCACCCGGATGTGAAACTTGCCCTCAAACCAGCTACCGAGCTGTCGGCGCAGCTGTCGGCGGCAGCGCTGACGCAAATGGCGAGCAGCAGCGTGTTGAGCTCCATGGATCTTCAAGGCCGCGCCGTGCTTCTGGCCGTAGCGCCCGTAGAGGGCACATCTTGGATGTTGGTGATCGCGCTGGACAAGGCGGAGGCGCTGGCTGCTATCGCCACCATGCTCCAAGTTTCCATTGCCACGGGGCTTGTGGTGCTGCTTGTGGCGGGCGCGGTGCTGGCGGCCATTCTGGCGCGGCGGCTGCGCCGCCTGACGCAGGTGCGCGATGCCATGCACGACATTGGTTCAGGAGATGGTGACCTCGCACGCCGAATTGACGCGCAAGGCGAAGACGAACTGGCGCAGATAGCAACCGACTTCAACAGCTTTGCCTCCAAACTTTCGGGCGTGCTGCTGCAAATTCGCGATGCCAGTGGATCGGTGCGCAACGCCGCCGAGGAAATTGCATCGGGCAACCACGACTTGAGCAGCCGCACCGAACTGGCTGCGGCGAACCTGCAGCAGACCACCGCATCGATGGATCAGCTCACGGAAACCGTGCGGCAAAACGCCGACGCTGCGCGCCAAGCCAACCAGTTGGTAGCCCAGGCATCCAGCGTGGCGCAGCATGGCGGAAAAGTGGTGGGCGATGTGGTGAGCACCATGGAGCAGATCAACAGCGCCTCGCGCAAGATCTCCGACATCATCGGTGTCATCGACGGCATCGCTTTTCAGACCA
>JBQMQB010000353.1:0-2528 GCA_052172715.1 Giesbergeria sp.
GTAACTCCTGAGATGGATCTACAACGGGGCCCCGCTTGTCGCCGTTGACACCTCATGCAGATAAAAATGCAACTAAGTATTAACCCGGTAAAAAATAGAAATTTCGCTATCAAAAATATAGCTTAAAAGCATGAGCTATAAAAGCTAGCAGGCAAAATATCGGTTTTCTCCATGATCGCCCAATGTGGGCGATCATGGGTGCCGCCTTGGCACGACCTTCTTCAGGCGGCCTGCGCGGCTGCTTCCAGTTCAGCCGAGATCTCCAGCCAACGTTCTTCTAGGTGACTGGCTTCGTCTGCCGCTGCCTTGAGTCGGCGGCCGCATTCGGCGATCTCGGCTGGCACAGGGTTGGTCGAGAGCGTGGCTTCCATGTCGGTGCGCTCCTTGCTCAGGAGCGCCAGGCGCTGGTTGATGCGCTCAAGTTCCTGCTTGAGTGGCTGCAATGCCTTTGCCTGCTGCGCGCGCGCCTGGGCTGATTGGCGCCGCTGCTCGCGGGCGTCCGGTGTGCAATCAGTCAGTGTTTCATGGGTTTTTTGGCCTCCATCGCTTTTGGAGTAAGCGGGAGTAGCTTTGATTTCGATAGCAATTTTTGACGTTTCTGCTGCCGACGCTTGTGCCTCACTGCGCGCCAGCTCGCGCTGGCGTTTTGCTTCGTCCAGCAAATAGCGCTGGTAGTCGTCAAGGTCACCATCAAATGGCCCGACAGCCCCGCGCCCGACCATCCAAAATTCGTCGCACACGGCGCGCAGCAGGGCGCGGTCGTGGCTGACAAGCATGACAGTGCCCTCGAATTCGTTGAGCGCCATGGACAACGCCTCGCGCGTGGCCAGGTCCAAGTGGTTGGTAGGCTCGTCCAGCAGCAGCAGGTTGGGGCGCTGCCAGACGATCATGGCCAGCACCAGGCGCGCTTTTTCGCCGCCGCTCATGCTGCCCACGTTTTGCTTGACCATGTCGCCGCTGAAGTTGAAGCTGCCCAGGTAGCTGCGCAAATCTTGCTCGCGGCTGGGTTCGCGGCTGTTGGGCCCAGCTTCCCTGGCCAGACGAATCATGTGCTCCAGCGGGTTTTCTTGCGGGCGCAGCACGTCGAGCTCCTGCTGGGCGAAGTAGCCGATCGATAGGCCTCTGCCTTCGGTGATGGTGCCAGCCAGCGGCGCCATGGTACGGGCAATGGTTTTGACCAGCGTGGATTTGCCTTGGCCGTTTGCGCCCAGGATGCCGATACGCTGCCCGGCCAGCACGCTGCGGCTGACGTTGTGCACGATGGTTGTCTCTACGCCGTCCTCGCCCAGGTAGCCGAACGAGGCATCGCTGATGGCCAGCATGGGGTTGGGCAAGTTGACCGGTTCTTTGAATTCAAAGGTGAATTCGGCGTCGGCCAGCACCGGTGCGATTTTCTCCATGCGATCCAACGCTTTGACCCGGCTTTGCGCCTGCTTGGCCTTGCTGGCCTTGGCTTTGAATCGCGCAATGAACTTCTGCAAATGGGCAATTTTGTCTTGCTGCTTGGCAAAGCTGGCGCCTTGCAGCGTCAGTTGCTCGGCGCGCAAGTCCTCGAACTTGCTGTAGTTACCGCCGTAGCGCGTGAGCTGGGCATGGTCGATGTGCATGGTCACATTGGTCACGGCGTCGAGGAACTCGCGGTCGTGGCTGATGACGATCATCGTGCCCTCATAGCGCTTGAGCCAGGCTTCCAGCCAGACCAGGGCGTCCAAGTCCAGGTGGTTGGTGGGCTCGTCAAGCAGCAGCAGGTCGCTGGGGCACATCAGTGCGCGAGCCAGCTGCAGGCGCATGCGCCAGCCGCCGGAGAAGCTGTTGACGGGCTTGTCCAGCTCAGACACCTTGAAGCCCAAGCCCAGAATCAGCGCTTGCGCGCGCGGTACAGAGTCGTGTGCGCCGGCGTCGTGCAGGTCGGTGTAGGCGTGCGCGATGGCCATACCGTCGTCTGCTGCTTCGGCAACCACAAGCTGCGCCTGTACTTCCATCAACCGTGTATCGCCGGCGACGACAAAGTCGGTGGCCGGCTCGTCCGTCTCTGGCATGTCTTGCGCCACCTGCGACATGCGCCACTGCGTTGGAATGAAGAAATCGCCGCCGTCCTCATGTAGGCCACCGTTGAACAGGGCGAATAGGCTAGATTTACCGGCCCCGTTGCGGCCGACGAGCCCGACGTGCTCTCCGGGGTTGATGGTGGCGTTGACACGGTCAAGCAGCACTTTGGCGCCGCGACGAAGAATGACGTTTTTAAGAGTAATCATGAAATGGGAAACCTTGGGGCGATTATCCCGCGTGCGACCGGTGAGGGTTAGGGCAGCAGCGGTTGCGTCTGAAAACTCGCCGAAGCGTGCCCAGAGAACGCGCTGGGCTGAGTGCGAGAGAAAAAGTGGCGTGTGGGCGTAGCTAACGCACGTCCGTGCCGCCGCAGAGCGCGGCCTGCGTAATGAGCAGCACCTGGTCAGCGCCCGCGCTAGTGTCTAACCAGTACACCGGCAGATCAGGGAATGCGGCCTCGAAGTGCTCGCGCTCGTTGC
>JBQMQB010000354.1:0-2519 GCA_052172715.1 Giesbergeria sp.
ACAACAGCACGGCAAAAAGCACAAAAGGCAGCATGCGGCGCAGAAAATCGGGCGATAGCACGGTGACGGCCCAGGCGCCGACAAAGGCACCCAAAAAACCTGCCAGCGCTGCCGGCCCCAGTGCGCGCCAGCGCACTTGCACCCGGCGGCTGTACTGCCAGGTGGCCATGGCGGTGCCCCAAATTGAAGCGCTCTTGTTGGTGCCCAGCAGTGTCGCGGGGGGCGCACTGGGAAAGGTGGCAAACAGGGCGGGAAGCAATACCAAGCCGCCGCCACCCACGACCGCATCGATAAAACCGGCCAGCAGCGAGGCCAGCGAGACGAGAATCCATTCCATGGAGCAATTGTCTCAGGCGGCGCGCCGGGGAGTCCTGCGTGACAGGAGTGGTGCAGGCAAAAAAAACGCCGGCAGCGCCGGCGTTGTAAAAAGGACTGCACCTCGTCGGGTGCTAAAAAATTATTGATGTTGTTGGGTTTTGTCTCCCCGGCTCCTCCGCGCTGGCGACCGAAGCACACCATCGAGTGGCGTGAACTGTAGGGCAGGCTGAGACGCAGGGACATAGGGGGTTTCCCCCGGAAGTTGCCTTTATTGGGCGTGGTCTTGCGCAATCCAGCGCGCCGCCTTCTCGGCCATCATCAGCGTGGGAGCGTTGGTATTGCCGCTGGTGATGGTGGGCATGGCGCCGGCATCGACCACGCGCAGGCCGACCACGCCGCGCACCCGAAGGTGCGGGTCGAGCACGGCTTGCGGGTCGTCGGCGCGGCCCATGGCCGTGGTGCCCACTGGGTGAAAGATGGTGCTGGCGATGTCACCGGCAAGCCGCGCCAGCTCTTCATCGCTCTGGTACTGCACGCCGGGTTTGAATTCCTCGGGCTGGTAGCACGCGAGCGCTGGTTGGGCGACGATGCGGCGCGTCAGGCGCAGGCTGTCGGCAGCGACCAGGCGGTCTTCAGCGGTGCTCAGGTAGTGGGGGGCGATGGCCGGCGCGTCCTGGAAGCGCGGGCTCTTGATCTGCACGCTGCCGCGGCTGGTGGGGTTCAAATTGCAGACGCTGGCGGTAAATGCGGGGAACGCATGCAATGGTTCGCCAAAGGCGTCGAGCGAGAGCGGCTGCACATGAAACTCAAGGTTGGCGTGCGGCTGCTCAGGCGTGCTGCGTGTGAAGGCGCCAAGCTGGGAGGGCGACATGCTCATCGGGCCGCTGCGCCGCGCCGCGTATTCGAGGCCGATGCGCGCCTTGCCCAGCAGCGAGCTGGCCAACGTGTTGAGCGTGGTCACGCCGCTGACCTTGAACACCGAGCGGATCTGCAAATGGTCCTGCAGGTTGGCGCCCACACCCGGCAGCTCGTGCACCACCGGGATGCCGTGCGAGGCCAGCAGCGGCCCCGGCCCTATGCCCGAGAGCTGCAGCAACTGCGGCGAGTTGATGGCGCCGGCCGCAAGTACGACTTCGCAGCGGGCATACACCTGCACCATTTGCTGGCCCGTCCAGACCTCGACCCCGGTGCAACGCTGGCTGCCGTCAGGGAGCTTTTCGAGTATCAGACGCGCTGCCTGGGCGCCAGTCCAGAGCTCAAAGTTGGGTCGGTCCATGCAGGTGGGTCGCAAAAACGCCTTGGCGGTGTTCCAGCGCCAGCCCTTCTTCTGGTTCACCTCGAAGTAGCCTACGCCTTCGTTGTCGCCGCTGTTGAAGTCCTGGGTGGGTGGAATGCCTGCTTGCTGCGCCGCCAGGGCAAAGGCGTCAAGCACGTCCCACCGCAGGCGCTGCTTTTCCACCCGCCACTCGCCGCTTCCGCCCTGGCTCCCATGGCCGTGCAGCTTGGCAAACGCCGGGTCTGGCCGGCTGGGGTTGTCCAGGCGCCAATGGCTTTCGTGGCGCCGAAAATCGGGCAGAGCGTTGTCCCAGCGCCATTCGTCTTCGCCGGTGATGGTGGCCCACTGGTCGTAGTCGCGCGCCTGGCCGCGCATGTAAATCATGCCGTTGATGCTGCTGCAGCCGCCCAGTGTTTTGCCGCGCGGGTAGCGCAACTTGCGGCCGTTCAGGCCGGGGTCGGGCTCGGTCTCGTAGAGCCAGTCGGTGCGTGGGTTGCCGATGCAGTAGAGGTAGCCCACCGGAATGTGGATCCAGTGGTAGTTGTCTTTGCCGCCTGCTTCGAGCAACAGCACGCGCCGCTTGGGGTCGGCGCTGAGCCGGTTGGCCAGCAGCGCGCCTGCAGTGCCCGCCCCGATGACGATGTAGTCGTAGGAAGTGTTGCTCATGAGAATCAGCCAATCGTCCTATGGTCTGGTGTGCAAACACAAGTTACTATTAAAAAAATAGCTGGCGGCGCAATGGGAATGACCGCTAGCTGTCCATTTTGAACCGATTGCCCGCAGCTCACAGCAAACAGTCGCGCCGATCGGCCTCTGCCGCTACCATGCACCTTCCCGAGTTTGCTCCGCCGCGCGCCGTCATGGCCGTATACCTTTGATGCCTGAATCCGCTCCACGACTGTCCCGCGAAGACACGCCCGAAGGT
>JBQMQB010000355.1:0-2502 GCA_052172715.1 Giesbergeria sp.
TTGCCGCCATTGCCGTGACTTGGGCGCTGGTACCTCCGAGCGACCCCGATGCACCCGACATTGCAGACGGGCACATCGCCACCGGCCCCGTGCACACGGCCGCGCCGCACAGACCCGCCGCAGCAAAGGCGCCATCGGCGGAGCGCCCAGCGGTGCCGATGGCATCCCCCGCGTCCGATGCTCTGCCAGTGCTGCAGGCCGAGAGCCCGGCCGAAGTGTTGCCGCCGCCACCTCCTCCGCTTCTGGCACAGCACAACGCGCACACTCCGGCGGCAGCACTATCCCCACCACAAGTGACCGCCAGCGCGCCAGAAGTACCAGCTCGCCTACCAGAGGCCGCACCCGCTCCTTCCCTAGAGGCTGCACCAGTTTCCACGGCGGCCAGCGCGCCAGCGGCAAAAGCACCCAAGGCGACAGGTTCCCGTCCTTCTCGCGCAGCAGGCAAGAAAAGCGCGCCATCGGCCCCAGCGCCCAAGGCAACGACGGCCAGCGCCCTACCCACAGCCGAAGCCGCAGCGCCCGCCGCTTCAGCAGCCGCGCCAGCAGACAGTGCGGCAGACGCGCCAAAACCGCCGACGAGCACCCCTGCCCCAGTGGGCAGCGTGCCCGGTTACTACCTCAACGTGGGGTTCTTCGCCGACGAGGCCAATGCGCGCCGCACCCAGGCCAAGCTGCTCAACGCCAACCTGCCGGCGTTTCGCCAAACCACTGCAACCCCGAACGGCGAGCGTACCCGGGTGCGCGTGGGCCCCTTTGAGACCGAGGCTGAAGCACAAAAAGCGGCCGCCCAAATCCGCAGCAGCATGAAGCTCGCCCCCCTGATGTACCGCCAAGGCGGTTAGGCGCCAGTCAGCCCAGCCCACCACAGGCGCAGGCGCATCCCGGTTTCGGTCGTGTAGCCCACCGTGGGCGCGCGCAATGTGCCTGCAGCGTCTACGACCACAAAAGCCGGCACTGCCCCGAAGCCATAGGCACGGGTGATGTCACTCTGCGGGTCGATGGTGGCCTGCCAAGGCAGCGCACGCTGGCGCAGCACCTGCGCCACCTTCGCCGCATCGCCCGACTGCATGGCCACCGTCATCACAGGCCAATCTTTGGAAAGATTGGTAATGCTGCCCTCTTCGGTTCTGCAGATGGGGCACCAATCGGCCCAAAAATGCAGCGCCACGGGCTCGCCGGGGTGCGCAGCCCGCCACTCGGCCAGGGTGGTGGTGGTGACAGTGCCATCCGCTCTGGCCACGGTGACAGCAAAATCCGGGGCGGCTCCGCCAGGCACCTTGCGGGTTTGCCAAGCCTGCACCGCGAGGAAAACGGCGGCCACTGTGGCCACGGTTCTCACATGGTGCTTCCACCTTTTGGCCTCCAGAAGCCGACCGAACTTGGTGGGAACACCGGACGATTTTGATTCCATTGGTAAGTCGGTTGTGACGCGAAGACAAGCGGCAAGCATGCTCTGCGCCGCGCCCGTCAATCACCTTCTGGCGTCTCGCCTTTGGCCAAATAAGCCCGCACTTGCGCATTGACCGCGTCAATGCAGCCGCGAACGGCAGCTTCCTTGTCGTGGTTTCTGGCGCGCTGGGGCTCGCCCCACAAAGCATTGGGGAAATGCGTGTCCCACTCGAAACGCGCAATTACATGCCAGTGCAAGTGCGGCACCTGGTTGCCCAGTGCGGCAAGGTTGACCTTGGCAGGCTCCAGGTGCTTGAGGAGCGCGCGCTCCACGCACACCACGGCGTCCATGCACTCGGCGCGCTCGTCGTCAGACAGCTCGGAGAATTCAGCCACGTGGGCGTTCCAGATGACGCGGTAGTAACCCGGGAAGCCTTCTTGCTCCACATGCACCACCCGCAGCGCGTCGCTGCGCCAGACCAGCGTGCCGCCATCCTGCGCGCACAGCGCACAGCCAAACGACGATTTGCTCATACCAACACCCTTTCAATACCGCCGTGGTTGGCGCGTTGCACATAGTCCGGCAGCCAGTTCTCGCCCAGGATCTGCTTGGCCATTTCGATGACGATGTAGTCGGCTTCCAGCAGGCCGTTCTGCAAATCGTCTTCGTAACGCTTGAGGCCTTGCAGGCAGCTTGGGCAGCTGGTGAGAATTTTCACGTTGCCCTGCGCGGGCACGGTGCCATTGGCGCGCAGCAGCGCTTCACCCTTCTTGATTTCTTCTTCTTTGCGAAAACGCACCTGGGTCGAGATGTCGGGGCGGGTGACGCCCAGCGTGCCCGATTCGCCGCAGCAGCGTTCGCTCTTAATGACGTTGTCGCCCACCAGCGCCTTGACAGTTTTCATCGAGTCGCCCAGCTTCATGGGGTTGTGGCAGGGCTCGTGGTACAGGTAGCCGCCCTGCCCGGCCGGCAAGGTAATGCCTTTTTCCAGGAGGTATTCGTGGATGTCGATGATGCGGCTGCCGGGGAAGATTTTGTCGAATTCGTAGCCCTGGAGCTGGTCGTAGCAGGTGCCGCAGCTGACCACCACGGTCTGAATGTCCAGGTAGTTC